>JANOLC010000216.1:0-8483 GCA_031419575.1 Burkholderiales bacterium
TGAATCAAAAACTCCGTGGCTTCGCGGGCTGACAAGCTCGACAGCACCGACCCAATTTCTGCTGTGGTGAAGTAGTGCCAAACGCCATCGCTGCACGCCATCAGCGAATCACCCGCCCGCAGTTGAGGGATGTAGTGAATATCGGCCGGCGGGTCGGCATCGGTACCCAGGCAACCCATCAATATGTTGGACTGAGGGTGCACGTTGGCCTGCTCTTCGGTGATCTCGCCCCGGTTCACCAGCGCCTGAACATACGAGTGGTCCATCGTGCGCTTGACAAACTTGCTGCCGTGAAAATGGTAGACGCGCGAATCGCCCGCATGCACCCAGTAGCAGTCGCCCGCCGGGTTAATCAAAAACGCAGCCACCGTGCTGTGTGGCTCTTCTTCGGCGGATATGGCCGTGAGTTTGATGACGATGTGTGCTTCTTGCACCAGCCGAGATAGCAGGGCGGGCGCGTCGTCGGATTCTGGGGCGTAGCGCTCAAACAATTGCTTGGTGGTCATCATCACCTGGTCAGAGGCTTTGCGGCCTCCGCTGCGCCCACCCATGCCGTCCGCAATGACCGCCAAAATGCAGCCGTTTACCCGGGGATGCTTGAGCAAAACCACCTGGTCTTGCTGGTAGTCGCGGTCGCCCTTGTGGATGCCCGTTGATGCGGTGAGTCGGTAGCCTTTGTGCATGTTTGATTGCCGTGGCGACAATTCCGTTTTGATTCTGGTCGGGCCGGTTTAAAGACGTATTATCGAACCCAAAGCCCACTCATTTTTTGATTCTGCCCCTTGGACTCCAATCTACATTTTGCCAGCCGTCAATTGATCGAACTCCGCATGGAGCATGCTGACCTCGATGCCATGATTGACCGCCTGGCGGATCAACTTCCGCTGGATGAGCTCATGATTCGCCGCCTTAAAAAGCGCCGCCTGGGTTTGCGCGACGAAGTGGCGCGCCTGGAGCGCGAAATCACGCCCGACGAGCCTGCCTGAGTGTTCAATCTGCAGGACTCGGTCCGGGAAGCGTTCGGGCCCGCCAGTCGCCTCTCGCAGCGGGTAAATGCCTTTCACCCCCGGGCCGGTCAGTTGGAGATGGCGCTGGCCATTGCCCACACGGTGCAGCATGGTGGCGCACTGGTGGTGGAGGCGGGCACCGGCGTTGGCAAAACCTTCTCCTATTTGGTACCCGCGCTGCTCAGTGGCGAGCGGGTGCTGCTGTCGACCGCCACCAAAACGCTGCAAGATCAATTGTTTGGGCGCGACTTGCCCTTGCTGGTTGAGGTGTTGGGTTTGCCGGTCAAAACCGCGCTGCTCAAGGGGCGCGCCAGCTATGTGTGCTTGCATCGGCTGGGTGAGGCGCGCCAGGCATTGAATTCCGCCGACTTGGGCGGCGCACGCGCGTTGGCTGAAATTGAAGTGTGGTCGCTGGTCACGCAGTCTGGTGATTTGGCCGAATTGACCGGTCTGGACGAGCGCTCTCCGTGGATTCCTGCGGTCACCTCGACCCGCGACAACTGCCTGGGTTCGCAGTGCCCTAAAGCCCGAACCTGCCACGTGAACCTGGCCCGGCGTGAGGCGCTGGCCGCTGACGTGGTGGTGATGAACCACCATTTGTTTTTTGCCGACTTGGCCGTACGCGAGTCAGGTATGGCGGAGCTGTTGCCGTCCGTCAAGACTGTCATTTTTGACGAGGCCCATCAACTCAATGAAATCGGGGTTCAGTTTTTGGGGCAAACCCTCACCACTGGGCAATTGCTGGATTTGGCGCGCGACGTGTTGTCGACCGGGATGACCCTGGCCCGTGGGCTGGCCGACTGGAACAGCATCGCCGCAGCGCTGGAGCATGGCGCGCGCGATTTGCGCATGCTGATGGGTAAATCCAGCCCCGGCACCAAGCTACGCTGGACGGGTAAGGCCCCGGATGGGGTGCCTGAGTCAGATTGGGTTGATGCGCTGGGTACGTTGGCAGTGGCATGCGCCGGGGCCATTCAGGCACTGGACACGGTGAGCGAAATGGCACCCGATTTTGTCCGCTTGAGCGAGCGTGCAGGGCGTGTCATCGCCAAGATTGAAGCGTTTAGTGCGCCTTGTAATCCAGCATCCGTGCGGTGGTTGGATGTGGGCGTGCAGCTCAACCTGGTTGAGACGCCACTGGACATTGCGGATGCCGTGAAAGCCAAGTTGCTCAAGCTGCCTGACGCGTCACGCGCCTGGGTTTTCACCTCGGCTACTTTGGGTGACGATGCCAAGTTATCCTGGTTCACCGAGCCCTGCGGTCTGGAGAGCGCGACCCTGCTGAGGGTTGATAGCCCGTTTGACTACCCCCAACAAGCGGCGGTGTACGTGCCCAAAAATTTGCCTAAGCCAGGGGATGCCAACCACAGCGAGCAAGTGGCCGCGTTGGTAGCCCGTGCCGCTCGCGTGATTGGGGGCCGAACGCTGGTGCTGACTACCACGCTGCGCGCCTTGAAAGTGATTGGCGACAGCCTACGGGAGCGCTTGGGTAATGACTCGGCGTTGACGGTGTTGGTGCAAGGGCAACAACCTAAGCGTGGGCTGATGGATCGCTTCAGGCAGGGTGGCTGCATTCTGGTCGCCTCGGTCTCGTTTTGGGAGGGGTTTGATGTCCCCGGCGACGCACTGCAACTGGTGGTTATCGACAAGCTGCCTTTCCCCGCGCCCAATGACCCGCTGGCCGAAGCCCGCTCAGCGCGGCTGGAGGCGCTGAGCCGCAGCCCTTTCAAAGACTATTTCTTACCCGAGGCTGCAGTCGCCCTTAAGCAGGGTGCGGGGCGTCTGATTCGTCATGAATCAGACCGAGGTATTTTGGTGGTGTGCGACTCGCGCCTGGCCATGATGGGCTACGGGCGGCGATTGATGAAAGCCTTGCCACCGATGCGACGCTTGTTGTCAGACGACGACTTTTTGGCCGCTTTGAAAGAGCTACCAAACCTTCCACCACGGGTCTGACTTTTCCTTGAATCCCCGTGACAGGTATTCGCTCTTTGGATAAGACTGTTCCATCACGCGTTTGGAATCGTCACGCAGTTGTGCCATGCCCAAGGCGTCATACGATTTAAAAACAATGAACAGGGCTTCTTCCAGTGCAGGCACATCGCGGTAATCGGCAAGGGCATTTTGCGCCCGGTTGATGGCGGCCAGGTACGCGCCCCGGCTGTAGTAGTAGCGGGCCACGTGCACTTCGTACTGCGCCAGTGAGTTTACGATGTAGGTCATGCGCAGGCGGCTGTCTTGTGCGTAACGGGATTCGGGGAAGCGGGTCACCAACTCTTTGAAGGCTTCAAACGATTCCTTGGCCGCTTTTTGGTCTCGCTCAGACAGGTCTTGGCGGGTGATGAATGAAAACATGCCCAGGTCATCGTTGAAATTAATGATGCCTTTGAGGTACAACGCGTAATCCATGGCCGGGCTGGCGGGGTGCAACTTCACGAAGCGCTCAAGCGCGGCCAGTGCCTCGGCAGGTTCGGCCGCCTTGTACCGGGCGTAGGCCTTGTCCAACTGCGCTTGTTGCGCCAATGGGGTGCCAGCAGCGCGGCCTTCGAGCTTTTCGTAAAGTCGGACGGCTTTGTCATACGCGCCCGAGTTCATCTCGTCTTTGGCCTCGGCGTAGAGCTTGTTGGGGCTCATTCCCGCCGTTTTATCGACTTCAGTAGACGCGCACCCGGCCAGCCACAAGGCTGAGCCCGTCAGCAAAAGGGTACAAACATGGGTACAGACAACCGATAATTTGGCATAGCGCATTGCGAGCATCTTTCTTGAAAAAATCCATTTCCATTATATCGGGCGACTCCGTTGCAACCGAGTTTGACGACGGCCCTGACACTGAGCATGAGGGCGAGCCCGCCACTGATCATGACGTCGAACCTGAAGGCGAGTCGCGGCTCCTCCATATGGCAGTGACACACCATGGCATCCGGCTGGATCAAGCGCTGGTTGATTTAGTGCCTGAGTTCTCGCGCAGCTATTTGCAGCAACTGATAGAACTGGGTGCGGTCACCTTGAATGGTGCGCGGTTGACCAAAGCCTCAGCCAAAGTCAAGGCGGGAGACACGGGCCACATTGAGTTGCGGCCCACCCCGCAAAGCCAAGCCTTCAAACCCCAAGACATGCCACTGGACATTGTCTTCAGCGATGAGCACTTGATGGTTATCAACAAACCGGCGGGCTTGGTGGTGCACCCGGCACCGGGGAACTGGAGCGGCACCTTGCTGAATGGCCTGTTGGCGCTGGATGCGAAAGCCGCCGCTCTGCCACGCGCTGGCATCGTTCACCGGCTGGACAAAGACACCAGCGGCTTGATGGTGGTGGCCAGGACCCGGCTGATGATGGACGCACTGGTCCGGCTGATTGCGGCGCGCGAAGTCAGCCGGCAGTATCTGGCCCTGTCGTCCAAGCCCTGGGTGGGGTCATCGCCCAAAGTGGTTGAAACCCCCATTGGGCGCGACCCGCGCAACCGCCTTCGCATGGCGGTGGTGGACCTGAGCCGCACACCGGGCAAAACGGCCAAAACCACGGTTGATGTGCTGGATACGTCGGCCTTGGGTTGTCTGGTTCGCTGCACGCTACACACGGGGCGCACGCATCAAATTCGAGTTCACATGGCGTCGATTGGGCACCCCCTGGTGGCCGACGACGTGTATGGCGGAAGCCCGGTTGCTGGGCTGCAACGGCAGGCGCTTCATGCATGGCGGCTGGCGTTTGTGCACCCCGTCACGGGGCAAGACTTGGTCTTTCATTTGCCGCTAGCCCCCGACTTCTCTGCCGCCTTGCCCGCCTTTAGCCTCAAGTACAATCCAAACTGATGGTGATCGACTCAATCCCAGGCAAGCATGCCCGGATGTCGCTCAGCCAAGCAGCCAGCCAGGTGCCGCGATATGTGACGCGATAAGGGCCACTCTGAGTCCCTCGCCCGTTGCCCTCAAGCAAGAGTCTTCTTGATGTTTCACCCCTGCAAATTTTCGAACCCATGAATACGGTGGATGCCAAACGCATACTGGAAACCGCATTAATTTGCGCGTCGCAGCCCCTGCACGTGCGCGATTTGAAAGCCCTGTTTGACGACGAGTTGGGCGCGGACACCCTCAAGTCCCTGCTACAAAGCCTGCAGCTGGACTGGACGCAACGGGGCATTGAACTGGTCAGCGTGGCCACCGGCTGGCGGTTTCAGAGCCGCCCAGAGATGCGGCTGCACCTGGACCGCCTGCACCCCGAAAAGCCCCCCCGGTATACCCGCGCTGCTATGGAAACCTTGGCTATCATTGCCTACCGTCAGCCCGTGACGCGCGGCGATATTGAGGACATTCGCGGCGTAACCGTGAACTCGATGATCGTCAAGCAGCTTGAAGACCGGGGTTGGGTAGAAGTCATCGGCCACCGCGAAACCGTGGGTCGCCCAGCCTTGTTTGCCACCACCAAGCACTTTCTGGATGACTTGGGGCTGGCGTCGCTGGACCAATTGCCCCTGCTGGACAGCCCGGCCCAGCAAGCCCAAATCCTGCAGTCTTTGCAATGCGACCAAATCGGCCTTGGCATCAGCGCCCCTGTAGCCCTTGTAGACATACCCCTTCTTAGCGTGGAACCCATATGACATCGAACACCGCCACTCCTCCCAATGAGGGTTCTGACGAATCTTCAGCGTCAAATGTGCCTCAAGTCCGCGTGGAATCTCATTCGTTAGCTACTGAAATTGTAGCGTCTATGGGAACCAATCGCTTTGACGACGTGGTGTCTGGCCAGTTTGATGCCGATGAGGAGGTTGCCGAGATCGCCTTGCCCAAGCGCGTGCTGGCCCCGCTGGCCGAAACGCCCAAGCTGCACAAGGTGTTGGCGCAGGCGGGTATGGGGTCGCGACTTGAGATGGAGCAGCTCATCATGGAGGGGCGCATCACCGTGAACAACGAACCAGCCCACATTGGCCAGCGCATTCAGTTCGGCGACCACGTCAAGGTCAACGGCAAACCTATTCGCTTCCGCATCGACCCACCGCCTGCCCGTGTGATCGCTTACCACAAACCCGTGGGTGAAGTCGTCACGCATGACGATCCGCAAAACCGGCCAACCGTTTTCCGGCGATTGCCCAAACTACACCAGGGCAAATGGCAATCGGTGGGGCGCCTCGACTTGAACACAGAAGGTTTGCTGCTGTTCACCAGTTCGGGCGAACTGGCAAATAACCTCATGCATCCCCGGTTCGGTCTGGAGCGTGAATACGCGGTGCGGGTGCTGGGCAGCTTGAGCCGCGAAGAAAAACACAAACTACTGGACGGCGTGAAGCTGGACGACGGTGTCGCGCAGTTCGGGTCCATTGAAGATGGCGGCGGTGAAGGCTCTAACTGCTGGTACCGCGTCACCATCTCTGAAGGCCGCAACCGTGAAGTGCGCCGTATGTTTGAGGCGGTCGGTCATGCGGTCAGTCGTCTGATTCGCATTCGCTACGGGGCCATGGTGCTGCCGCGCGGCCTCAAGCGCGGTGCCTGCATGGAGTTGGACGAAATCGACATTCGCGCGCTGATGCAGGCCGCCGGGCCCCGTCATGCGCCTGATCGCGACGGTCAAGCTGACCCGTCAGCTCAGGGGCAACCCCGGTCCGACAACCCGAACGGTCCGCCCGATGGCGCGGGCGATGGGCGCAATCGCCATCCCCGGGGGCGCGGCCCTCGCACAGGTGGGCCTCGAAGTTCCGGAAGCGGCCAACGACAAGCACAGGGCCAAAGTCAAGGTGCCAGGCCACCCGCCGGTGCACCGCGCAACCCGGGTGGGCGCGGTCCGGGTAACGGCGGACAACCCGGTGCGGGCAATATGGGGCAACCTGGGGGTGGGCGAGGCCGCCAGAGGCCTGACCGTGGCGACCAAGATCAACGGGAAGACCGTTTGCCCGGCGGTGTCCAACCTGATCCGATGAAGACGGCCTTTGGTTACATCGGTGCAGACAGCTTCACCCGTCAGCGGCAAGGGCAGGGCACAGGCCAAGGTCGCCGTCGGCCTGGAGGCTCATCAGGTGGCGGAGGTGGCGGCCGGGGCAACAACAGTGGCTCGGGCGGCGGTGGGCCGGGTCGTGGTGGACGCGGTCGCTAAGCTAGGTGCGGATCACCAGAACGTATCGGGCTAAAATAGAAAGCTTTGCCAACCGGGCAAAATTCAAAATGAATCAGTTCAGGAAAAACACATGACTATCGAACGCACACTCTCTATCATCAAACCCGACGCAGTGGCAAAAAACGTGATCGGCCAGATTTACGCCCGTTTTGAAGCGGCTGGCCTCAAAGTGATCGCGGCCCGCATGGCACACTTGTCCCAAGGCGAGGCTGAGGCTTTCTACGCCGTTCATAAAGAGCGTCCCTTCTTCAAAGACTTGGTGAGCTTCATGATCTCCGGCCCCGTCATGATTCAGGCGCTGGAGGGCGAAGGCGCTATCCTCAAAAACCGTGACCTGATGGGCGCGACCGACCCGAAGAAAGCTATCGCCGGCACCATTCGCGCTGACTTTGCTGACAGCATTGACGCCAACGCGGTTCATGGTTCTGATGCTGCTGAAACCGCAGCTGTCGAAATTGCGTTCTTCTTCCCCGGCATGAACGTTTACTCGCGTTAATTTTTTAACCTACTCACGCGCAATGACGGTCAATCTGCTCGATTACGACCTCGAGGGCTTGGCCGAATTTTGCGAGGGCTTGGGAGAGAAGCGCTTTCGGGCGCAACAGTTGTTTCGCTGGATTCACCAAAACGGGGTTTCCAACTACGACGACATGACGGACTTGGCCAAGTCTTTGCGGCAAAAGCTCAAGGGCATTGCGCACGTTACCCCCCTGCCAGTGAACGCTCAACACCAGTCTGCTGACGGCACGATCAAGTGGCTGTTTGACGTGGGCAACGGTGATGCGGTCGAGACCGTTTTTATCCCTGAAGATGACCGTGGCACGCTGTGCATTTCGTCGCAGGCAGGCTGTGCGGTGGGATGTCGTTTTTGCTCGACCGGGCATCAAGGCTTCAGCCGTAATCTATCATCCGGTGAAATCATTGCGCAGTTGTGGTTTGCCGAGCATTTTTTGCGCAAACACCTCAAACGCACTGATAGGGTCATTTCCAACGTGGTCATGATGGGTATGGGTGAGCCGCTGCAAAACTATTCGGCGCTTGTTCCTGCGCTGCGCACCATGCTGGATGACCATGCCTATGGTTTGTCCAAGAGGCGCGTGACCGTGTCTACGTCAGGCGTAGTGCCCATGATGGATCGCTTGGGCGAGGACTGCCCCGTGGCCTTGGCTGTGTCCTTGCATGCCCCCAACGACCGCTTGCGTGACGATTTGGTGCCGCTGAACAAAAAGTACCCCATTGCCGAGTTGATGGATGCCTGCAACCGGTATCTCAAGCACGCGCCAAGAGATTTCATCACCTTCGAATATTGCATGCTCGATGGCGTCAACGACCAACCCGAGCAGGCTCAGATGCTGGTCGATCTGGTGCGCGGGC
>JANOLC010000217.1:0-3606 GCA_031419575.1 Burkholderiales bacterium
ATGCGCGACATCACGGTTTCCTGCATGACGATTTCACGCTCCGTGCCCGGGTACATGCGCCCACCAATACTGGAGTATTCACCTTCGGTGTTCTCGCGCACGATGAACATATCAATCTCGCCGGGCAATCGTGCAGAGCCATCGCGACGCACCACTGGGGCGATGATGCCAGGCATCAAGCGTGCAGGCCGCAGGTTCACGTACTGGTCAAACTCGCGGCGAAACAGCAGCAAGGAGCCCCACAGCGAGACGTGGTCGGCAATCTTGGCTGGCCAGCCGACCGCCCCAAAATAAATGGCATCGTGCCCGCCGATCTGGTCTTTCCAGTTGTCGGGCAGCATCTTGCCGTGCTTCTCGAAGTAGTCCCAGCTCGAAAAATCGAAGTGATCGAATTGCAGGTCAATGCCAAACTTGCTGGCTGTCACCTCCATCACGCGCAAGCCCTCCGGCATGACTTCCTTGCCAATGCCGTCCCCAGCGATGACGGCGATTCTGTGCTTTTTGGTTGATTTGTTCATCCGAAAATCTCCTGCAACATCAAAAATTTAAAGTCGACATCAGGTCTGCCGCGCGGGTCGCACCACTAGGCTGACGCCAAAAGCCGTCAGCAAGGTGCCCACAATGGTGACAGCCGTGATGGCCTCAGAAAACAGCAGCCAGGCAATCAACGCGGTCACCGGCGGCACCAGGTACATCAAGCTGGTGACCGATGCCGCCGCGCCCCGTTGAATCAGCAGGTATAACAAGGAGCTGCCACCCAGCGTGAGGGCCAGCACAGACCAGGCCATGGCTCCCGCCAACTGGCTATTCCAAGACATGGTCTCGTGCTCCAGCAGCGCCAAGGGGGCCGTGAACAACAAGGCCGCGCTCAATTGCACCACGTTGGCCGTGCGCACATCGCAAGGCGCCACATAACGCTTTTGGTACAGCGTGCCAATAGTGATGCCGAACAGCGCCGCAATGGCGAATGACATGTTGATCCAGTTAGCCTCACCACCTGTGCCGAATTTACGAGACACCACCATCACCAAGCCCACAAAACCCAGCACCAAACCAGCCCATTGCCGCCGCGTAATCTGCCCACCCGTGGACGACAGCCAAAAGGCCGTCAACACAGGCTGCAGCCCCACAATCAATGCCGACAAGCCCGAGCCCATTCCCGTCTTGACGGCAGCCCACACGCCACCCAGATAGCATGCATGCATCAAGATGCCAGTGATGGCCAGGTGACCCCATTGCGTGCGGTTTGCCGGCCAGCGCACTTTGGCTAATACGATCCAGGGCAGAAAACACAGAATGGACAGCGCGTAACGCACTGCCAGAAACTTCATGGGGGGCGACAAAGGCATGCCAAATCGCGCCACGATAAAGCCCGTGCTCCAGATTAGTACAAACACTACCGGCATGGCCTTGATCCAGCCGTTGTTACCCGCCGCTTTCACACTGTATTCATTTCAAGTCACTGCAGGTCAAGCAGATTACTTCACGCGAGCACGGATTTCGGGCAACGCTTTTTGCAGGTAATAAACCATGGACCAAACGGTCAACACGGCAGCAATCCAGATCAGCCAAGTGCCCCAGACGCGGGTGTTGATCAGGCCGAACAAAACGCCGTCAAACAGCAGGAAGGGAATCGCCACCATTTGTCCCACCGTCTTAAGCTTGCCAATCATGTGCACCGCCACGCTTTTGGAGGCGCCAATTTGCGCCATCCACTCCCGCAGGGCCGAAATGGCAATTTCCCGTCCGATGATGATGAGCGCTACAAACACATCGGCCCGCTGCAAATGCACCAGCACCAGCACACAGGCACAGACCAGAAACTTGTCGGCTACCGGATCCAGAAACGCGCCAAAGGACGAGGTCTGGTTCAGTTTGCGCGCCAAGTAGCCGTCCAGCCAGTCGGTCCAGGCAAACACCACAAACATAACGGTGGCAATGAGGTTGCGGCTGGTGGGCTCCATCGGCAAATAAAACACGCCAACAATCAGGGGGATCGCGATGATGCGCGTCCAGGTCATGAGGGTGGGGATGGTGAAAAACATGCTGCAATTGTGGCACGCTGCCGTCCCGAAACAGGGCACCTGTCAATGCAACGCCCGGTAAATCTCCTCGGCCAGCTCGCGCGAGATGCCGTCCACAGTGGCGATGTCTTGCACGCCCGCCAGCGACACGCCGCGCACGCCACCAAAGCGTTGTAGCAACTTGGCACGCCGCTTGGGGCCCACACCCGGAATGTCCTCCAGCTTGCTGCCGCCCACCCGCACCTTGGCCCGCGCGGCCCGCATGCCGGTGATGGCAAAGCGGTGCGCCTCATCGCGAATCTGTGCCACCAGCATCAGCGCAGCCGAGTCTTTGCCCAAATAGACTTTGTCGCGCCCATCGGCAAACACAAGCTCTTCCAGGCCCACCTTGCGGCCTTCGCCTTTTTCAACACCCACGATCAATGACAAGTCCAGCCCGAGCTCTTCAAACACCTCACGCGCCTGCGAAACCTGGCCCTTGCCGCCGTCGACTAACACCAAGTCAGGCAGCCGCCCCGTACCAGCCGAGACTTGACCCGAAGTCTTGGCCTCCTTCAACGCCTCTGACAACTTGCTATAGCGCCGCAGCAAGACCTGGCGCATGGCGGCGTAGTCATCCCCCGGCGTGATATCGTCGATGTTGTAGCGGCGGTACTCGGCGTTTTGCATTTTGTGGTGATGGAACACCACACACGAAGCCTGGGTGTTTTCACCCGCGGTATGAGAGATGTCAAAACACTCAACGCGCAATTGCGCCAGGTCCTCGAACGCCAGGTCCAACGCATCGACCAAAGCACGGGTGCGTGCCTGCTGTGAACCTTCTTCTGCTAGCAACCGAGCCAGCTGCAAATTGGCGTTGGTCTGCGCCATCTCCAGCCAGATGCGCCGCTGCTCTCGCGGCTGATGGACAACGCTGATCTTGACGCCGGTTTGCAAGGTAAGCGCCGCAATCAGCGCCTTGCTGACGGGCTGGCTGGTGACCAGGGACGGCGGCACTGCCACATCGATGTAATGCTGCGCCACAAAGGCCTCGAGCACCAAAACCTCAATGGGCTGGGTGGTGGGCCTGAAGACGTCCTCGTCGTCACTGAACACCGCAGACGCATCCTCCACATGCACGGGGAAATACGGTCTATCCCCCAAATGCCGCCCACCGCGCACCATAGCCAGGTTGACGCACGCCCTGCCCCCCTGCACCTTGACCGCAAGAATGTCCACGTCGCGGTCGGCCACGTTGTCCACCGACTGCTGATGCAGCACGTTCGACAAGGCAGACACCTGATTGCGCAGCTCGGCCGCCTGCTCAAACTCCAGCCTGCCCGAGTGGGCCATCATGCGAGCCTCCAGCGCCATCATCACCTGCTTGGAATCCCCGCGCAAAAATCTTTCGGCATTGGCGATGTCCTGCGCGTAGTCAGCCGGGGAAATGTGCCCCACACACGGGCCGGAGCAGCGCTTGATCTGGTACAGCAAACACGGCCGCGTGCGGTTGCTGAACACCGGGTCTTCACAGGTACGCAGGCGAAACACTTTTTGCATCAGCAAAATCGCCTCTTTCACGGCCCAGGCACTGGGGTAGGGG
>JANOLC010000218.1:0-2786 GCA_031419575.1 Burkholderiales bacterium
GGGGTCGCGAAATTGACAGCCGCTTTTCGGATAGGCCAGCCGATCACGAGCTGGTCAGATCATGGTCTAGAGCCGCTGTCGATCGGAAATGAACGACTCTTAACGACGACAAAGCGGAATTTCAGACTTTTGAACTCATCGCCACAAAGCACTCATCCGATTGAACTGCGCTGCCAACTGGGTGGCGGTCGGATTGCCGCGATTGCGGTCTTAGAGATTTGTGATCTGACCGCTCCAAAGCTGTCGTTGGCGAGCCGGTATCGACGGGCACCTTTGTTGTAAATATTTCGTCCAATTAACCCCCGCGTATGACCAAATTCAATCATACGACCTGATTGTCCGTGATGGAGGTCTAGGCTGCATATGCTCTCGGCATCGGCCCCTTGTGCGTCCAGCGTGCCGTCGGTGAGGAAGCCCGAGCCATACAGGGTAATCGTCTTCTTCAGACCGATGACCGCATAGTGCTTGCAGGGCCAGCAGCGCGCATTCTCAGGCCTGCAAAACCGGTCCGGGCTTGCCTGCGGCCACCATTACGTAGGGCTTCAAGGCGCCATGAACCACACCCCCCACCATGTCCGCCGTCACCGCAGACAGCGTCCAGCCCAAATGACCATGCCCGGTGTTGTAGAACACGTTGGCTAATTTACCCCGGCCCACTCGCGGCATCATGTTGGGCATCATGGGACGTAGGCCGGCCCAGGGCACGACCTGGCGAGTGTTAATGCCGGGGAAGCACTGGTTCACCCACGCGATGAGGGGCCGGATGCGGTCGGCGCGAATGTCTTTGTTGTAGCCGTTAAATTCGGCGGTACCGGCAACGCGGAAACGATCCACTCCCAAGCGACTGGTCACCAGCTTGGTCTCGTCGTCCAGCAGACTCACGATGGGTGCCGCCGACTGGCTTTGTGCGTCGGGCAGGTTGACGGTGATGGAATATCCCTTCACAGGGTAGATGTTGACCCTGTCGCCCAGCTGCGCGGCAAAGCTGCGGCTCTCGACGCCGGCGCAAACCACCAGCCCATCAAACTGGTGCATGACATTTCCGCCACCTTCGACCGCACTATTAGCCACGGTAACTTCGGCCATGGTGCCATCGCTGTGCAGGGACAACACGTCTTGACCGTACAGGCACTGCACACCCAGGCGCTCAGCAGCTCGCGCCATGCCGGTGGTGAACTTGTGAATGTCGCCGGTGGAATCGCTCTCGGTGAAGTAGCCGCCGTAGTAAGTGCCGGCCAGCGTGGGCTCAATCGCCTTCATTTCGCTTGGCGTGACGGCACGGCGCGGCAAGCCGCCTTGGGCCAGCATCTTGCTCACTTCACCGGCGTGGTCGAACCCCTTTTTCTCGCGGTAGATGTGCAGGATACCTTCTTTTTTGAGGTCGAAATCCACGCCCTCTGCCTGCGACCAATTGAACAAGTGTTCACGCGCCGCAATGGCTAGGCGGGTGGATTCGATCGTGTTTCGTTGATAGTGCGGGATGTTGCTGATGAACTCCACAAACCAGCTCAACTTGTGCCAGCTGGGCTTGGGGTTGACCAAGAGTGGCGCGTCGCTTTTCAGCATCCATCTCAAGCCTTTGAGAATAGTGGATGAGTGGTTCCACACCTCGGCGTTGGAGGCCGACAATTGGCCGCCGTTGGCAAACGATGTTTCCATCGCCACGTAGCGGTTTTTCTCAAACAGCGTGACGGTGAAGCCGCGCTTTGCCAAGGCATAAGCCGTGGTGACGCCGGTGATGCCGCCGCCTATCACTGCGATGGATGTTGCGGTTGATTTCATGGTTCAGATCTCCAAACAAGTCAGGGTGTCAAGATGACAAAAAGCAAACTCACGCACCATGCGCGGCGTGCACCCCCTCTGTTTTGAACCTGAGAGATTCGTGGCCCATCGTGTTCGATGGAACCACTTGCTCCTGCGGTGTGCCAGGTGACTAAGCCCGGCAACTCTTCAGAGATATCAACGATTCAAATCGGTCCTTTTGCCTGAGAGTTTCCGGGGTGGTTGCTCCTTCGGCGCAAAGTAGCGCTGTGCTGTGACTGTGGCGCTACCTTGTCTCTCCCGACCTGAATTTCAAAAAATGCAACTAAGCCAGAAACCGCTCCACCAGCGCCATCCAGAAGGCAGCACCTGGCGCGATGATGTCGTCATTGAAGTCGTAGCCAGGGTTGTGCACGTTGCAAGCGCCCGGTGTGCCGGGTCCGCCGTTACCCACAAAAAAGTAACAGCCCGGCACCCGCTGCAACATGAATGAAAAATCCTCACTCGCGGTGAACATGGGGCCATTGGGGTCAACGCGCTCGGGGCCAAACAGCTTCGAGGCCACAGCCGTTGCCAACTCTGTTTCTTCGGGCGTATTGACGAGCACTGCATAACCCTCGCGCCAGTCGATAGAGGCTTGCACGCCATAGCTCGCTGCTTGCAGCTCGACAAGCGCCATGATCCGCGCCTTGAGCAAGGCCCTGACGTCGGTGTCCAATGCCCTGACGCTCAACTCCAGCCGGGCTTCTTCAGGAATGACGTTATTGGCCTCGCCTGCGTGAAGGGCCCCCACCGTGACCACCGCGGTCTTCAAAGGATCAACGTTTCTGGACACGATGGTCTGCAATGCCATGACGATGGAGGCCGCCGCCACTACGGTATCGACAGACTGGTGAGGAAATGCGCCGTGACCCCCACGTCCCTTCAAACGGATGGTCACGTTGTCGCTTGAGGCCATCGTTGGGCCACTTCTGAACACAAAGCGTCCCGCCTCGATACCCGGCATGTTGTGCAAGGCAAAAACC
>JANOLC010000219.1:0-7512 GCA_031419575.1 Burkholderiales bacterium
GTCGATGGGCAGGGTGACATTGGTGACCGCGTCCAGAAACTCCCGGTCATGGCTGATGACGACCAACGTGCCTTCGTAGCGTTTGAGCCAGGCCTCTAACCAAACCAGCGCATCCAAATCCAGGTGGTTGGTCGGCTCGTCCAGCAGCAGCAGGTCAGACGGGCACATCAGCGCGCGCGCCAGTTGCAGGCGCATGCGCCAGCCACCCGAGAAGCTGTTGACCGGGTTGGTCAATTCGGTGGTTTTGAAACCCAGGCCCAGGATGAGAGCTTGCGCGCGCGCCGGTGCGTCATGCGCGCCCGCGTCTTGCAGCGCCATGTAGGCGTGGGCCATGCGGTCGTAGTCGTCCGTGGCTTCCGAATCAGTCACCTCGGTTTGGGCGACCAGCAGCACCGTGTCGCCCTCCACCACAAAGTCGGTAGCGCTTTGCTCGGTCTCGGGCATGTCCTGCGACACCTGGCCCATGCGCCATTGGGTGGGGATGTAGTACTCGCCTGCGTCTTCGTGCAGGTTGCCATTCAACAGGGCAAACAGCGAGGATTTGCCCGCGCCGTTGCGCCCCACCAGACCGACCTTTTCGCCGGGGTTCAGAGAGACGGTGGCACCGTCCAGCAGCACTTTGGCGCTTCGGCGCAGGGTCACGTTTTTAAGAGTAATCATTCGGAAATCAAAGTTTGAAAAATTGGGGTGTTTGGGTGACTGCCGTGGGCTAGTCGGGTGCGCTCTGCTGGAGCACCAGGGCTTCTCGGGTCAACAACAGGACTTGGTCACCACCGGCGCTGGTTTCCATCCAGACACTGGCCAGACCGGGAAACGCAGCCTCAAAGTTCATGCGCTCGTTGCCAATCTCAAGGATCAGCACGCCGTCTTCGGTCATGACGTGAGGTGCAGCAATCAGCAACTGCCGGATGAAATCCATGCCGTCATTGCCGCCCAGCGCATTGCCATCCAGTGCCAACGCAGGCTCGGCGTGGTACTCGGCGGGCAGGGCGGCCATGCTTTGGGCGTTGACATAGGGCGGGTTGCACAGAATCAAATCAAACGGGCCGCGGGCTTGCAATTCAGGTGCGGCCAGCCCGTCGGATTGAACCAGGGTGATGCGTGTTTGCAGGTTGTGCTTTCCGACGTTGATGCTGGCGACCGCCAACGCGTTGGCCGATACGTCTGATCCGGTCACGGCCACGTCCGGGTAAGCCATGGCCGCCAGCACGGCCAAGCTGCCATTGCCGGTGCACAAGTCCAGTACCTGGGTGGTGTGGTCACTCAACCACGCATCGATGTCACCCTCGACCAACAGCTCTGCAATGAAGGAGCGCGGCACGATGGCCCGCTCATCCACATAAAACGGAACGCCCTGCAACCAGGCTTCCCGTGTGAGATAGGCGGCGGGTTTACGAGTTTCGATGCGCGCTACAAAAAGAGCAGCTAACTTCTCATATTCGGCAGGGACTACAGGTCTGTTTGATATTGAATCTGGCCCGTCGAGCAGGGAATCCAGCGGCAAGCCCAACTGCCATAGCACCAGCCACGCGGCTTCGTCATAGGCGTTGGTGGTGCCGTGGCCGAAGGCAACTCCAGCCGCCTCGAGCTGGGCGGCACCGTGTTGGATTGATTCAATCAGGGTCATGGGAAAGGACGCGTAAAAGTGCAGAAACGCAGGGGCAGTTGAAAACAAATCAATGGAAATAGCGAAGCGAATAAAAAATTCAGGCTACCGGTCTGTAGCACGTCGTCCAAGCGTTCCAAGACCATGCAGAGCGGGATGCCAGGTCGCTACGTAAAATATAGCAAACTATTCAATAGTTACGGGGACTACAGCCACTCTTATTGATAATTTTGTCAAAACAGCAAGTTAAGAGGCCATCAATGGTTCACGTCCAGCGTGATCTCGGTGAAGGATGGCTCATCGTCGGCATCGTCCTCTTGGGCCTGCGGTGCAGCAGCTTTGGAAAAGTCGTTTTGCATGCGCCACATCAGGTTGGTGGGCGAGTCGGAATTGGCCAGGCCTTCTTTTCTGTCCACAATGCCTTCAATAATCATGCGGGCGATGTCGGCCTCAAAGCTTTGCGAGCCTTCGGCCATAGATTTCTCCATCGCCTCTTTGACGCCCGAAAAATCACCTTTTTCAATCAGTTCTGAAATCAGTTTGGTATTGAGCATGATCTCAATCGCTGGTTTACGCCCGCCAACGTTGGTGCGCAGCAGGCGCTGAGACACGATGGCTTTGACGGACGTGGCCAAGTCGCCTAGAAGGGTCTGGCGCACTTCTACCGGGTAAAAACTCAAAATGCGGTTCAGCGCCTGATAGCTGTTGTTGGCGTGCATGGTCGCCAGGCACAGGTGGCCCGACTGGGCATAGGCAATTGCCGCTGACATGGTTTCGCGGTCACGAATTTCACCGATCAGGATCACATCCGGCGCTTGACGCAGGGCATTGCGCAGCGCGACATGCAAAGACTCGGTATCGCTGCCAATTTCGCGCTGGTTGACCACCGATTTCTTGTTTTTGAACAAAAATTCCACCGGATCTTCGATGGTGAGGATGTGACCAGATTCCGACTCATTGCGGTGGTCCAACATGGCGGCCAGCGTCGTGCTTTTGCCCGCACCCGTTGCGCCCACCATTAAAATTAAACCGCGCTTTTCCATGATCAGGTCACCCAAAATAGGTGGCACGTTCAAGGTCTTAAGTGCAGGAATGGCATTGGGAATGAAGCGAATCACTGCTGCAATCGTGCCGCGTTGGCGCATGCCGCTAACCCGAAAACGCCCAATGCCAGCGAGTGGGAAACCCATGTTGAGTTCGCCCACTTCTTCTAGCTCCGCGATACGGTCAGCGGGTAACACCTCGGCCAGCAGATTGCGGGGCGCGTCGGGCGGCAACAATTGACTGTTGATCGGCATGCACTGGCCATTAATTTTGATCAGGGCTGGCGAATGGGCGGACAAATATACGTCGGACGCGCGCTTATCCGACATCAAGCGAAGAATGCGCTCCATCGTGCCAGGGGCCGTGGCCGTGGCCGTGGCCGTGGCCGTGGGCGCGGGGGAGGGCGTGGAGGCGCTGGTGGTCCCTAGAGAATCAGGAATTCCTGTTGCATCAGTCGTCGCCATGGCATCGCCCCCCATTCAGTTGAAAAGCCGGGTTGAACTCTGTGTCATAGAAATCAGGAATCAGTCGCGCAGCAAATCGTTGAGACTGGTTTTGGCCCGGGTCTGAGCGTCCACCTTCTTCATGATCACAGCGCAGTAAGTGCTGTATTTGCCGCCCGGCTTGGGCAGATTGCCTGACACCACGACGGAGCCTGCCGGAATGCGACCAAAGGTGATGGTGTCCGCCTCGCGGTCATAAATGGGGGTGCTTTGCCCGATATACACGCCCATGGAGATGACGGAGTTTTCTTCAACCACCACGCCTTCAACGACCTCGGAACGCGCGCCAATGAAGCAGTTGTCTTCAATGATCGTGGGCCCGGCCTGTACCGGCTCCAGCACACCCCCAATGCCCACGCCACCGCTCAGGTGCACGTTCTTGCCAATCTGGGCGCAGCTGCCCACGGTGGCCCAAGTGTCGACCATGGTGCCTTCGTCCACATAGGCACCAATGTTCACATAAGACGGCATCAGAATGGCACCTTTGGCGATAAAGCTGCCACGGCGAGCCACAGCGGGGGGCACCACGCGAACGCCGGTAGCCTTCATTTCTTCTTCGCTGAGGTGCGAGAACTTGGTTTGCACCTTGTCAAAAAAGCCCAGGTCGCCAGCTTTCATGATCACGTTGTCTTTCAGGCGAAAGCTCAACAGTACGGCTTTTTTAATCCACTGGTGAACCGTCCACTGGCCGACGCTGGTCCGGGTGGCCACGCGCAGGCGGCCGTTGTTCAACTCGGCGATCACATGCTCCACAGCATCCTGAATTTCTTTGGATGCAGAGGCGACGGACAAATTGGTGCGGTTGTCCCATGCGGTGTCGATGATTTGCTGGATTTGTTGTGTCATGAGAAAATTTTTCTTGAAATGAATGCCTGAACTTCAGGGCGAGGATTTGACAAATTGAACGATACGATGGGCGGCTTCCAGGCATTCTGCCGTTTCAGCCACCAGCGCCATGCGGATTCGCCCGGCACCAGGGTTGTGGGTCTTGACTTGAGTCGACGGTGAATCTGAATTCTGGTCCAGCGAACTGC
This sequence comes from Burkholderiales bacterium, assembly GCA_031419575.1. Taxonomy (GTDB): domain Bacteria; phylum Pseudomonadota; class Gammaproteobacteria; order Burkholderiales; family Burkholderiaceae_C; genus JANYCG01. Next base: position 4,188 of record JANOLC010000219.1, read on the forward strand.
CGTTGCGAGCGAGGTAAGAGCCGGGGAGGACAGTCACATTGTAAAGAGCATACAAGTCCCTGGCGAACTTCACGTCATCGCCGTCCGCGGTGTTTGCCCACAAATAGAACCCCGCGTCGGGCAGGGCCACATCCAGCACACTGGCCAGAACGGGTGTGACTTCGGCAAATTTCTGGCGGTACATCTCGCGGTTAGCCACCACATGCTGCTCATCGCTCCAGGCGGTGATGCTGGCACATTGCACCACCGGGCTCATGGCGCCACCTTGGTAGGTGCGGTAGAGCAGAAACTGCTTCATAAGCGCTGCATCTCCCGCCACAAACCCGCTGCGCATGCCGGGCACATTGCTACGCTTGGACAGGCTGGTGAAGGCGATCAGGTTTTTGAAGTCTATGCGGCCCAGCTTGGCCGCCGCTTCCAGGCCCCCCAAAGGCGGCTCTTCGCGGAAATAAATCTCGCTGTAACACTCATCCGAGGCAATCACAAAACCATAGCGATCACTCAGGTCGAACAGCTTTTTCCACTCGTCCATCGGCATCACCGCACCCGTCGGGTTGCCGGGCGAGCACACGAAGACCAGTTGCGTGGTGGCCCACACAGCTTCGGGTACGCCATCCCAATCGGGCGCAAAGTTATTGGCAGGCACGGCGGGCACAAACCAGGGTAGGGCACCCGAGAGCAGGGCAGCACCCTCATAGATTTGATAAAACGGGTTGGGACAGACCACCCAGGGTTTGGAATTCAAGACGCCGGTCCCTGGACCAATCACGGTCTGTGCCAGCGCAAACAGCGCCTCACGCGAGCCGTTTACCGGCAGCATCTGCGTGACGGGGTCCAGCGTCAGGCCATAACGGCGCAGCAACCAGCCTGCAAAAGACTGCCGCAATGCCAGGTCGCCCGCCGTCGCGGGATAAGCCGCCAAGCCACTGGGCGTGCTGCGGGCGGCGGCATCCAGCGCGTCCTGAATAAAAACGGGTGTGGGGTGCTTGGGTTCACCAATCCCCAGGCTGATAGGGCGGTAGGCCGGGTTGGGGGTGATGCCAGCAAACAGTTGGCGCAAACGCTCGAACGGGTAGGGCTGGAGGAGGGAGAGCAGAGGGTTCATTACCCCCGATTATCCCGTCTACTTATGTATGCGCTTGGGCAGGTGGGCCTGTGCAGAAAGCATCCCATCACAAGTTATCATTAACCGATTCAATCGTGATTCTGAAGACACCCGGTTATTCATACAAATCAACAGCTTAGCCAAGTCTCCAGCCCCATCCTGCCAAAGCCGTGCGTCTTAATTCCATCAAGTTATCCGGGTTCAAATCGTTTGTTGAGCCCACCACCTTTCATTTGCCGGGGCAATTGGTGGGGGTGGTCGGGCCCAATGGCTGCGGCAAGTCCAACATCATGGATGCGGTGCGCTGGGTGCTGGGCGAGAGCAAGGCCAGCGAGTTGCGGGGTGAGTCCATGCAGGACGTCATCTTCAATGGCACCAACACCCGCAAACCCGCCAGCCGCGCCAGTGTGGAGCTGGTGTTTGACAACGCCGACCACCGGGCGGGTGGCCAATGGGGCCAATTTGGCGAGATCGCTGTAAAACGCGTGCTGACGCGTGACGGCACCAGCAGCTACTACATCAACAACCAGCCGGTGCGCCGCCGTGACGTGCAGGACGTGTTTCTGGGCACCGGCCTGGGGCCACGCGCCTACGCCATCATTGGGCAGGGCACCATCAGCCGCATCATTGAGAGCCGCCCCGAAGAGCTGCGACTGTTTCTGGAAGAGGCGGCTGGCGTCTCCAAGTACAAGGAGCGCCGTCGCGAGACCGAGAACCGTCTGACCGATACCCGCGAAAACCTCACCCGTGTCGATGACATCCTGCGCGAGCTCAATGCCAATCTGGAGAAGCTGGAGCGCCAGGCCGAGGTGGCCCTGAAATACAACACGCTGCAGGCGGAAGTCACGCTCAAGCAGCACCAGCAGTGGTTTCTGAAGCGCGCTGAATCCGAAGCTGATCAAACCAAAGTCAAGGCAGATTCCGAAGGTGCTGTGAATGCGCTGGAGAGCCGTGTGGCTGACTTGCGCCACATCGAGGCAAGTTTGGAGGCCGTGCGCCAGGCCCATTACGCAGCGGGCGACCAGGTCAACCAGGCGCAGGGCTTGCTGTACGAGGCCAGCACCGATGTGGGCCGTTTGGAGGCTGAAATCCGCTTTGTGGTGGACGGCCGCCAGCGCGTGGAGCAACGCCTGGCCACGCTCAAGGAACAAGCCGCGCAGTGGGCTACCCGCCGGGACGATGCGCAACTGGAGATTGAAAACCTGTCCGAGCTGGCGATGGTGGGCGAAGAAAAGGCCGAACTGCTGGCCGCCCAGGTGGAAGAGCAGGTGCTTGTTTTGCCCGATCTGGAAGAGGCTTTGCGCCTAGCGCAAAAGGGTGCGAACGAGCAGCGCACCCAGGTGGCCCAGGTGCAGCAACAAATTCAGGTGCTGGCGGCTGACCAGCGCAGCATTGAGGAACAGAGCCGCCAGTTGAATTCGCGTTGCGAAAAACTTAAGGTCGATAAAAGCGCACTGGCTGCGCCGGATGAAGCCCGCCTGGTCAACCTGCAAAGCCAGCTGGACCAAGCACAAGAAACTGCGAGCGTCGTCGAGGCACGTTTGCACGAATTGCAGGACCAGGTGCCCCAGCTTGACGAGGCACGGCGCAACCAGCAGCAGGTCGCCAATTCAGAATCCGCCCGGCAAGCAGAGCTCTCGGCCCGCATGGAAGCGCTGAAGGCCTTGCAGGAAAAGGTCAAGACCGACGGCAAACTGCAACCTTGGCTCGCCAAGCACGGGCTGGACAGCTTGCAGGGCCTTTGGAGCCGAATCCACATCGAGCAAGGCTGGGAAAACGCGCTGGAAGCGGCATTGCGCGAGCGCCTAGGCGCCCTGCAGGTGTCCCGGCTTGATATGGTGCGTGGCTTTTTGGGCGCGGGCGGTCTGGATGCGCCACCGGCCAAACTGGCGTTTTTCAGCGCACCGATGGCGGTGGCACCTGACCCTGTTGCGTCACTGATTCACAGCTTCAAACCCTTGGCCGATTATTTGCAGTTGAGTGATGCCGGTCAACGTGTTGTGCTGGCCGACTGGCTCCACGGCAGCTATACCGCAACCAACATGGAAGAAGCACTGCAAGGCCGCGACAAGCTACAACCCGGGCAGACGATTTATGTCAAAACCGGCCATGCAGTCACCGCGCACAGCGTGAGTTTTTATGCGCCCGATTCCGAGCAAGCCGGCCTGCTGGCGCGTGCTCAGGAAATTGAAAACTTGGAGAAGCAGCTTCGCGCCCAGG
>JANOLC010000220.1:0-14712 GCA_031419575.1 Burkholderiales bacterium
GGCGTTTTCCTTGTAGAGCAACCCAATAGCTCCCGCCGTCAACAAGAAATCCCGAATACCCATTTGGGACGCGCCCGAACAAAATCGATCGTAGTAATGCATGACAGCAGGCACGATGCCAGCAGCGCCATTCGTTGGCGCAGTGACAACACGGCCACCCGCAGCGTTTTCCTCGTTGACCGCCATGGCGTAGACATTGACGAAATCCAGGATGGTCAATTGATCTTTAAGCGCCTGCTCCGGGCGACTGCTCAGTGTACGATGTAGCTCTGCGGCCCGGCGCTTGACGCGCATGCCACCGGGCAAGTAGCCATCGGTTCGGCACCCTCGCTCGACACAGCTTTTCATGGCTCCCCAAATAGTGTCCAAACCGGCATCAAGTTCGGCATCCGTGCGCCAGGCATGTTCGTTTTGACGCATCACTTGCGCGATGGACAGGCCGGTTTTTCGTGTGATGGCCAGCAACGCGTCACCGCTAGAGAATGGGTGCACCAAGACGCTAGGATCCATCACAAAACGTGGCGTATCGGTGACAGCATCGGCTTCCTCCTGCGAAACCACAAATCCACCGCCCACTGAAAAATACCGCCGCTCTTCCAGCAGGGTGCCGTCAGTTGCAAACGCACTGAACCGGACACCATTGGAATGAAATGGCAAAGACTCACGGCGTAAAAACAGGATATCCGTCTTTTCGCGGAATGCGATGGTGTGTTTTGCATCAACCGTGACGCTGCCTTGAGCCCGGATTCGTTGGATGCTGGCATCCATGCTGTCCGGGTCAATGGTGTCAGGCATTGCACCTTCCAACCCCAACATGACCGCCGTGTCGGTGCCATGGCCCTTTCCGGTTGCACCCAGCGAGCCATAGAGCTTGGCTTCTATTCGTGCCGTCAACGGCAACAACTCGAGCTTACTCAGCCGACGGGCAAACAATGCGGCGGCCTTCATCGGTCCAACGGTGTGGGAAGACGACGGGCCGATGCCAATCTTGAACAGGTCGAAAACACTGAGTGCCATCCAAGAATTGTGAATTCACAACCCGCTTTTAGTGTCTGTATTACGACACTCAAGAACCCGCAAGCGACAGCTGCACCTGTGGCGTGAGGATGCAAAAGGGTGTCGCATGCGGACTACCCCGGTTACAGTGGGCTACCGATACTGATCCTCTTTTAGGGGCAGATATAGCGCCCGGCAACTGATTTGAATTACTTGGAGTAACGATATGGATGAGGCATTGGCAACCGCAGAAACTCAAGCCCCCCGAGGCAGGCGCGCAGGGGGCGGACGAGAGGCCAAGCGGGCAGCCCGCACGGCACGCGTCACACAGTCAGTGCCTTACATTACTCGTAAAGTGCCCTACTACGAGGTTCTGGACGAAGAAGGCTTGCAGATCATCGAGCGCAATGCCGACACAATTCTCGAAGAAACCGGCATTGACTTTCGGGATGACCCCGAGGCGTTGGAGTTGTTCCGCGCCGCAGGTTGTGATGTAAAGGGTGAACGGGTGCATTTCCCGCGTGGGCTGGCTCGAAAAATCGTTCAAACGTCGGCACCTCGCGAGTTCACCCAATACGCCCGCAACCCGGCTCACAACGTGGTGATTGGTGGCAAAAACACGGTGTTCGCACCCGCCTACGGCTCGCCTTTTGTGCGCGACCTGGACAAGGGCCGGCGCTACGCCACCATTGAAGACTTCCAAAATTTCGTCAAACTCACCTATATGGCGAACTCGCTTCACCATTCGGGTGGCACGATTTGCGAACCGGTTGACCTGCCTGTGAACAAACGGCATTTCGACATGGTGTACGCGCACATGAAATACAGCGATAAGCCCTACATGGGTTCGGTCACACATCCCGACCGGGCACGTGACACGGTAGAGATGTCCAAACTCCTGTTTGGCGACAACTACGTGGACCCACTGACGGGGCGCCCCCGTACGGTAGTGATCAATCTGATCAATGCCAATTCGCCCATGACGTTTGATGAAACCATGCTGGGTGCCGCCAAGGTATACGCCCGCGCCAACCAGGCCACCATCATCACGCCGTTCATCTTGGCGGGTGCCATGTCGCCCGTCACGGTGGCAGGCACCGCTGCCCAGACGCTTGCAGAAGCACTGGCCGGCATGGCTTTTGTGCAACTGTGCAATCCCGGGGCACCGGTGGTGCTGGGCAGCTTCGCGTCCAGCATCTCCATGCAATCCGGCGCACCAACATTTGGGACGCCCGAACCTGCGTTAGTGCTGTATGTTATGGCGGCGTTGGCGCGTCGCCTAGGTGTACCGTTTCGATCAGGGGGGGGGTTGTGCGGCTCCAAAATTGCGGATGCGCAAGCGGCTTCCGAGTCGGCCAATACCTTGTTGCCTACCTGCCTGGGTGGGGTGAACTTTGTGCTTCACACTGCGGGTTGGCTGGAAGGCGGCTTGTCGATGGGGTATGAGAAATTCGTGATGGACGTAGACCAAGCAGGAATGATGCATACACTTCTGGCCGGTGTAGATCTGTCGGAAAACGGGCAGGCCATGGACGCGATTCGCGAAGTCGGCCCTGGCAAGCATTTCCTGGGTTGCAGTCATACCCAAGCCAACTTCGAGACAGCGTTTTACCGCTCACCCATCACGGACAACAATAGTTTTGAGCAATGGGAGGCTGAAGGCTCCCGCGATTTGGCACAACGCGCCAATGCCAGCTGGAAGAAGCAATTGGCAGAGTACGAATTGCCGGCCATGGATGCCGCCACCGACGAAGCTGTTATGGACTATGTGAATCGGCGTAAATCGTCGTTTCCAGACTCCAACATCTAATTTCAAACCTAGGCAGCTACGGCGGTCTTGCGTTTGGCGAGAACTTCGTCGAGCCAATCCACACGCATCTCGGGCACCGCAGTGATGAGTTTCTGGGTGTAGGAGTGCTGCGGATTGACAAAGATTTTGTCGGTTTCATCGAACGCGACAAACTGTCCTTGCAACATCACCGCAGTGCGGTGAGCAATGCGGTGAACTACGTCCAGATCGTGGGTGATCAAAATGTAAGACAGGCCCAACTCAGCTTGCAGTTTGCGCAGCAGGGTCAAAATCTCTTCTGCCACCAAAGGGTCAAGTGCTGAAGTCGGCTCGTCCAGAATAATCAGCTCGGGTTTGGCCGCCAATGCACGTGCAATACACACACGCTGCTTTTGCCCACCCGACAACTGCCCTGGCCTACGTAGCAGGAAGTCAACCGGCAACTCAACCAAAGACATCAACTCTTTGGCACGGATCAGAACCTCGTGGCGACCCAACCCGAAGTAAAACTGCACTGGACGACCCACGATGTCCAACAGGCTTTGACGCGGGTTGATCGCCACATCGGGAATCTGATAGACGAGCTGAACGCGCCGCTTAAGTTCTTTGTCGCGTGCCTTCAGTGACGGCGGAAGGGCTTTGCCCTGGAAAATTATTTCTCCACTCTTGGGCGGAAGCAGCCCGGTCACCACACGTGCCAATGTGGACTTTCCCGAGCCAGACTCTCCCACTACGGCGACTGTTTCACCGCGCTTAACGTCCAGCGAGACACCTTTAACCACATGAAAGTCTCCGTAATACGCGTGGCAATCCTTGATGGACAAAACGGTCTCTGGTTTCACCGTAGCTTGCGCGGCGCGCTCACTGGCAGCCGCACCCCGTACAGCAACTAGCCGGGCGGTGTAGTCCTGCTTGGCATTGTGCAAAATCTGCTGAGTCAACCCCTCCTCCACCTCCTTGCCACGGCGTAGCACCTTGATGCGATCCGCTACTTGTGCCACCACGGCCAAGTCATGGGTGATGTACAAAGCGGCGGTGTTGAACTGCTGGATCAGGGACTTCAATAGAATCAAAACCTCAATCTGCGTCGTCACATCCAGTGCCGTAGTGGGCTCATCCAGCACCAGCACATCAGGACGACAAGACATAGCCATAGCCGCCATGGCACGCTGCAATTGACCGCCTGAGACTTGATGAGGATAGCGCGATCCAAAGTTTTGCGGATCCGGCAAATCCAGCGACGTAAAGAGCTGGCGCGCCCAGGCTTCAGCTTCTGTTCGCGTCATCAGCTTGTGAATCAGCGGGGCTTCGCACACCTGGTCCATCAAGGTGTGCACCGGGTTGAATGCAGCAGAAGCTGACTGGGCGATGTACGCGATGCGCTTGCCACGAACGCTGCGCCGGCCCTCAGCATCAAGCGCGCGAATATTCACACCACCCAAAATGATCTCACCGGCAGCGATGTGCACCCCAGCCCGGGCATAGCACATGCTTGAGAGCCCAATGGTTGATTTGCCAGCACCGCTTTCGCCAATCAGACCAAGAACCTCACCTTTTTTTAGGTTGAGATCGATGTTGTCGACGATGACATTGCCTGCGATGCTTTCAAGCCGAAGGCCTTTGATTTGCAGAATGAGTTGATCGGTCATACCGGGCTTTCGTAGTCAGAGTTCAGCTTGAGCACCAGATGGACGTGCGTCCATGGACAACATCCAGTCCACCACAAGGTTGATCGAAACAGTCAACAAGGCAATCGTTGCAGCCGGATAGATCGGCGCCATCATGCCAAAGTTAATCGCGGCGGCGTTCTCTCTAACCATGCCACCCAAATCGGCATAAGGAGGTTGAATGCCAAGACCCAGAAAAGACAAACCGGCAATAAACAGAAAGTTGAAGCAGAAGCGCAAGCCGAACTCTGACACCAGCGGTGCCCAGGCATTGGGCAATATCTCACGGGTGATAACCCACCAAAGCCCTTCACCACGCAGGCGCGCCGCTTCAACATACTCCATTACCGTCAGGTTCATACCCAAAGCACGGGAGAGCCGGAACACGCGGGTGGAGTCCAGCACGGCAATGGTCAAAATTAACACCGGAATGCTGGAGCCGAAAACACCCAAAATGATCAATGCAAAGATCAAGCCGGGAATGGACAACATCACATCCACCAGGCGGCTGAAGAACATATCGACCCAGCCGCCCATTACTGCGCTGACAAAGCCGACCACAATGCCGATGAGGAATGACAACAAAGTGATGGCCAATGCCACACCAATCGTCATGCGCGCGCCATACAAAATTCGGGTCAACATGTCGCGACCAATCTGATCACCGCCTAGCCACATTTTGATGGAAGGTTCATCCCAAGTGCCGCCGATGTTGGCAGACTCAGGGTATGGTGCCAGCCACGGCGTAAACACAGACACGAAAATAAAGATTGCCACCACCGTCAGTCCAAACCACGCTGAGAGCGTCGGCTTTTGTCCAAATAGCTTCATGTTTTCTCTCTTTCTTATTATGAATAACTAGCGCATGTGACGAAGGCGAGGATTGACCAGAATTACCAAAATATCGGCCACTGTATTGAGCAACACAAACACCATGGCAAAGACAAGTCCACATGCTTGCACTACCGGCACGTCACGCTTTGACACTGCATCGACCATTAGTTGACCTAAACCTGGGTAAACAAAGACAGACTCGATCACAACCACCCCAACAACCAAATAGGCCAGGTTCAAGGCGATTACCGTAATGATGGGTGCAGCCGCGTTCGGCAATGCATGGCGCGTAATGACGCGTTGGCGTTTTGCGCCCTTGAGAAAGGCCATTTCAATATAGGGCGTGGACATAACGGAGAGCACAGAGCTTCGGGTCATCCGCAGCATATGTGCAGCAACCAGTAGAGTCAGTGTGATGGCTGGAAGCGTACTTTGGTGCACCCGCTCACCGAATGGCATACCAGGAAACACGGTAGACAGTGAAGGAAACCACTGCACATTCACGGCCATCAAGATAATGAGAAGGTAAGCAATAAAAAACTCAGGCAGAGAAATTGCTATGAGTGTTAAGACGTTGGAAAGCTGGTCTGACAGCTTTCCCTCATTGATCGCAGAAAACACACCCAAGCCGACTGCGAGTGGGATAGCAATCAGCGCTGCATAGCCAGCCAAAAACAGCGTGTTTCCCAGCCGTGGCAACACTTCATCAACAATGACACGTTTATTGGTGAGCGCTACGCCCAAGTTGCCGTGCAGTGCACCGACGAGCCAGTTCCAATATCGCAAATAGGCAGGAACATCAAGGCCTAGCTCCTTGCGGAAAACGATGAGTGCCTCCGGCGTGGCACCCTGCCCCAACACGGCTGAGGCCACGTCGCCGGGCAGGATTTCTGTGCAGACAAAAATCAAAATTGATACTGCGAACAGCGTCAGTATTCCCAAAAACAAACGGTTCACTATCAATTTCACCATGGCTTAATTCCGAGTGAGTAGACAAAAATTAGTTTGGGTTGTATTGATCACCAGGCATTAAATGCAAGAACCATTCCCATCATTGACAAAAAGCGGGGTAGGCACAAAGCCCACCCCGCTTTTTTTAACTTCGCCGCATTGGCAGCGAATACGTTTTATCAGGCAAACCAGCCTTTTTCAGCGATACGCGCGTCACCCATGTCATAGCGACCGGACGGCATCAGACCTTGCAGCTTGGTCACGTGCGCATCCAGGTAGTCCTGAACGGCAAAGCAAACCATGCCAGAGTTTTGGCTGATCAACTCCTGGCACCGTGCGTACATTTGCGCGCGTTTGCCTTGATCCAACTCCACACGGGAACTGATCAACAGTTTTTCAAACTCGGCATTGTTAAAGTGAGTGTCATTCCAAGTCGTATTAGCCTTGAAGGTGCTGGTCAGCTGGTTGTCGATAGTTGGGCGATTGCCCCAATACACAGCGCAGAAGGGTTGCTTCAGCCAGACGTTGTCCCAATATCCATCACCTGAAACGCGCTTCAGATCCATCTTGATACCCGCTTTAGACAGGGACTCTTGAAAGATTTGTCCGGAATCAGTTGCACCGGAGAAGGCACCTTCAGAGACTTGCAATTCAAGTGGCGCAGAAATACCAGCCTTTGCAAAGTAGAACTTGGCCTTGTCGGGGTCGTAAGAGTTTTGCTTTTGCTTGGGATCGAAGTATTTCATCCGTGGCCCGACCGTGTTGTCATTGCCAACTGTCGCATAACCCGAGAAAACGTTGTCTACGATCTTCTTACGGTCAATGCCATGCTTTAACGCCATCATGAGATCGTTATTGGAGTAAGGGGCCTTGTCGGTGTGAGCGACAAAGGCGAATCTGTTACCCATACCTGGTGTACGCGCCACTTTGATGGCGTTGTTCTTGGCCAGCAACGCGGCAGTTTTGGGATCTACGCGATTGATCAAATCCACCTGACCCGTTACCAATGCTTGAGTGCGGGCTGCAGAGTCACCAATGTAGCGAAGTTCAACGCGATCAAAGTTGCCACGGTTAGGCTTCCAGTAATTGCCCGCCTTACGCTTGAAAGTCGAGCGCACACCTGGCTGGAACTCTTCGAGCGTGTACGCACCCGTACCATCAGGCTTACTGAAATCGGTGAAGCCATTGGGAACCACAATAATGTGGTAGTCGCTCAAGTTGAAGGGCAAATCCAAATTGCCGTTGGTCATCAAAATCTGAACCTGGGTTGCAGAGAGCTTCTTCATTTCTTTAATGTCGGCAAGCAACGCCTTGGCTGGCGACTTCGTCTCACCCCGGTGGAGATTAAGCGAGTAAATCACGTCATCAGCATCGAGTGTTTTGCCGGACGCAAAGGTGATGCCCTTGCGAACATTGAAGATCCAGTCAGTCGCACCCGGCTTGACTTCCCAGCTTTCAAACAGCTCACCGGTGGCATCGCCGTTGTCGGCTACTTCAACCAAATTATTCCACAGCATCAAGCTTGTGGAAATCATGATGGAGTCAGCATAAGTACGGGGGTCAAGACTGTCCGATGCAGAGCCGCCCTCCAATCCAAGACGGAGCGTACCGCCCTTTTTTGGGGCACCCTGCGCCATCGCAGGCATGGCACCGAACGTGGCTGAAAGCCCGATCGCAGCAGCACCCGCCATCAGTTGACGTCGATCCAGAAGGATTCGGGAATCAGATGAATTTTCGTAATTTGCCATTTGTTTAAAACTCCAAGTAGGTCGATAAACACAGTCCCGTCGAGTCGTCGTTTAGGAACAGAACTCTCGAGCAGCCCGAGGCAATAAGCTTTGCACTCTGCCTTAATCCTAACGCACTACGCCCCTGTCGCGACACACAGATATTCCCTTAGTAAATCCAATGAGATTCACCGCATTCGGCAATCACTTGGATTGACTTTTATGCCGTTTAAATATCAACAGTCGCCAAACGAATAATCTGCGTCGCCTTTGAATAATTAGCCTACAGCCAGACTGCTAGCAAAGCGAGCATTCGCCTCACCTGTCGGATTTACCGCAATTGTGGGTAACCCAAAAGTTCGGCGCGCTCAACCTGATCACGGATAACTTTGTAGTTTCTTGGATGGGTTTGGGTGAATCCACTCACCCCCAAAAATTTCAACATGCCGGATGCAGAGAGTTCAGGCGATTTCAGAGTATCGAGCAAGTCATTGGCTTGCTGGTTTGTGACTTCAGCGGACGATATCAGCGGCAAACCGGGGGTGGATTCTGACGTGTGGAGGACCCGAATGCCAGCAACCCATTTTGGGGCGTGGCGCTGCGCCAGCCCAAATGTCACGCAATCTATGGCGGCTACGTCGGCATCGCCTCTCCGGACGAATTCCAGACTGGTCAAATGAGCGCCAGACTCTTGGACTGAGCCAAAAAAACGCCCCTCATAGGCCAAGGGTGCAACGGCGTATCGCAGCGCGTTCATGCCACTTTGAGAGTGTTGCTGATTGATCACGGCGCGCTTTCCTCGCAGTGCCTCCAAGGAGGTTATTCCGGAGTCCTCCCGAACGACGAAATAGCTTGAGTAATTGAATCCATTGCACCCAGGCAAATCAAACGTCGGTGTTGCAATCAGACGCACGTGTTCGCACAGCTGTGTCACGTAGGGGTAGCCGCAAGTCTGCGCCAGCAACACATCCGGACTGCGCCAAAACCCGGTCAAATCAGCCGGTGGCCGCGCAATTTCCATAGCGTCTGTCCAGCCTCTGATGCGCAACCCTGCAATGACAGCAGTCAAAAAGTCCTCCCACGCGTGCGTCACTTGCACGGACACGTTGTACATGGGCATGGCCAGTCGCCATGTCTTGCGCACCGTCACAACGAGCGCGGCTCCCTGGCGATGGGGTGCACGGGCGCATCCACAGGACGAAACCCAAACTGGCGCATCAATTTTCCGTAGCCTGGAATCAAAAAATCATCGCAACGGGCAATATAGTCGTCCCGATTCGCTTGGTACACCTGAGGCAACAAATACCAGGGAAGACTGGGCAAGTCATGGTGTACCAAGTGATAGTTGTTGTTGAGGTAGAGAAATCGCATGGGCCACGAAGCCTCATTAATGACGATGCGGTGCTTGCAGTTGTCAGCCGCACGATGCTCGTAATAGGAGCGCACCATGGCCAGCGACAGCGCCGGATAGGCAATGCCAAACATATAGTGCAACGGACTGATACCTGCGTACGAATTAACCGCGGCCAGCATGACACCCGTTAAAACCAAATGGGTCAACCACATAGGCACGTACTTGAAGTTGCCCGTCAAAGGCTGCTCGACAGCTTCATAGAAGGTAGGCATCAGCGACATCGCGGGGCCAAAGAAAAAGCGACCCCAAAAGCTCTTCCTGGCGGTGTAGAGCAAGCGCATGACTTTGCCGCTGGTATCCCAGCGCGCACCAGAGACGTAATGGGTTTCTGGGTCAATATCGGGCAGCGTCAAATTTTTGTCATTGTGGTGGCGCAGGTGACTCTCAGCATAAAGCGTGTAAGGGAACCAAATCGCCAAAGGTGCAAAGCCCAGTGCCTTGTTCAACCAACGGATGCGGGTAGGGTGACCATGCACCAACTCATGCTGAATCGACATGTACCAGGCGCAAATCAATATTAATAGCGGGGTTGTTAGGTAGGGGCCGAGCACGACAGACCCGCAAATGGCAGCCACCCATGCCCCATAGACCGCGACCAAGGCCACCCAGGTCGGCCACTCGGTTCGGGCTGTAGGGCTAGACAACAAGCGTTCGATGGTGTGGCGTTGGACAGGATTTAGATATTCAGACATGGGGGCTCAATATACAGTGCGATCCAAACTGCAACCCATAGCGCCGCTTCAACCTTGGCCCGGCAGTGCAATCACCCGGCCAGTGAATTTGGGTTTGGGCAAACTGGCGTGAAGTGCTGCCAGTCGTTCAACATGCGGCAAAACCGACGCAGCGAACACGGCGGACTTTGGCCCTTCCAATTCAACGTTCAGCAACATCAATTCGTTGGCGGCCAAGGGTGGTTCGGCCCCCTGCAAGTGGAGACTCTGGGCAATGTGCAGGCGCTTTTTGTCATGCGCCAATATTTGAGTGTAGACCTCGACGGCGGCGGCAGCCTTCACCTCATGCACAAAATTGAGATGACATTCCAGCGTGAACAGCGAATGCCCGGTGGCTTGGCGCCCCGCCTCGTCAAGACCAATGTGATCCATCAGGGAATCACTGGCCAGGCTGAAAATTAACAAATAGTAGGCATCCCGCAGGTGGCCGTTGTAATCCACCCAGTCCGGCAAAACTTTACCCCGCCAAGTAAGCAGTGGCCGCTGGGCCGTATGGGCATGATTCATCCGATGTGTATCTCCACATGAAGTGAGAAGGACTGAACTTCAAACTATAGATTCGAGGGTTGGCTGGCAATTCCCATTTTGCGACTTGATATTGGCCCGGCACGACACGCCCCGCAGGCACGTTTTCAGCGCTATGAATTGCGGTCAGAATCCGCACAGACAAATTTTTCAAGGACTAGACCCTGTGGGCAAATTACTGATTCCTCTGGCTTCACTGTTAAGCGGTGTCAGCATGCTGGTCATTGGCACAGGCTTGCTGTTTGCGGCCATTGGTGCGCAGGCTGGTTCCGCCAAATTCTCGGGACTGGTTACCGGTTTGATCATGTCGGCCTACTTCGCTGGCTTTGTCTATGGCACCTTCGCTTGCCCAGCCATCATCCGACGCGTCGGCCACATTCGTGCCTTTGCCGCGATGGCTTCCATTGCATCCGCCCTGCCGATCTTGCATGCGTTGTGGATCAACCCCTGGGCCTGGGGCGCGTTGCGATTTGTGACCGGAGTGTGCCTGGTAGGGCTCTACATCGTGATTGAGAGCTGGCTCAACGTGGTAGCCACCAGCCAACAACGAGGCAAGGTCTTCGCTGCCTACATGGCAGTCAATGGGGTATCGCTCGCGTTGGGCCAGTGGCTCATTTTGGTAGGTGACCGCTTCGGGTTTGTTCCATTTGCGTTGGTGTCGATTCTGTTTTCATTCGCGTTGCTGCCCATTACGCTGACACCGGTGACAGAGCCGGAGCCGACGGAGTCGCCCAAGTTGGGGCTGATCAAACTATTCGCCATTTCTCCTATTGGCGTGATTGGTGCCGTGGGTTCTGGCCTGCTCAGCGGCGCGTTTTACAGCCTGGGGCATGTATTTGGTCAGGGCGTAGGCTTCACTGAAAAAGGCATCGCCAGCTTCATGGCGGCAACCATTCTGGGCGGCGCCGTATTTCAATGGCCGATTGGCCATCTGTCTGACCGAAATGACCGCCGTGTCGTGCTGTTCTGGGTTTGCGTATGTTGTGCCGCAGTGGCAGGTACTGGCTTTTACCTGGCGCGGCAGTACGAGGGGTCGCTGATTTTTCTGGGCGTTATTTATGGCGGTCTCTCATTCACCATTTATGGTTTGAGCGTTGCCCACGTCAACGACCTGATTGATTCTTCACGGGTGCTGGAAGTCACGGGTGGCCTGCTGCTGCTTTATGGCATTGGAGCCACAGTCGGCCCCACTCTGGGTGGTGCAATGATGGATTGGCTGGGACCTGAAAGCCTGATGCTTTATTTTGCAGTGGTACTGGCGGTGTTGGCGTTGAGCGTCTGGCGCTATGTCAGTGCCAAGCCACTCCAAGTGGGCGATCCCGGTCACAAAGCCGATTACGTAGTGATGGGCAGCGGCTCACAGGCTGTTTTGCAAATGGACCCGCGCCGGGAAAGCCAGCCTTCTGTCAACGCAACATTGCCGGACGCAGATTCCCCCCGAAGCTGATTTTCAGGTTCAATTATTTGGATTGAACATCCGCATAGCCTGACTCACTGACCGTCGGTGCCCTACACTTTTTGAAGTTCTGGCGTGGCCAGTTCCAAATGGATTTACTCAAGGGGCGTCCAGTGACCGTCGAGACATACGACTACATCGTCGTCGGAAGCGGCTCCGCAGGTTGCGTGCTGGCTGATCGGTTGAGTGAATCGGGGAAACACACGGTGCTGGTGCTGGAAGCTGGTGGCCATGATCGTCGCCTCTGGATCAACATGCCCATTGGCTACGGCAAAACTTTCTATGATGAACGCGTCAACTGGAAGTTTGAAGCGCAACCTGACCCCGGCCTGAAAGACCGGCGCATTTACTTCCCGCGCGGCAAGGTAGTCGGCGGGTCCAGCTCCATCAACGCCATGGTGTATTGCCGTGGTTTGCCGGGCGACTTTGACGACTGGGCTAACCTGGGTAACCCCGGTTGGTCATGGAACGACGTCAAACCCGTGTACGAAGGCTTGGAGCGACGCGTGAATTCCAACGGTGTTGCGGCTGATCCCCAACCCGGTGGCAGCAAACTGTTTGTCAGCGACGTTCGCAAACGCCTGCACACCATGGAACAATTTTTCTTTGACGGCGCCGCCCAGGCAGGCATTCCGTTCACGGAAGACTTCAATGGTCTGCAACCCGAGGGCGTGGGGCGCTATCAAATCAATACCCGGCATGGCATGCGCTGGTCCGGGGCAGATGCTTACCTAAGGCCCGCTTTGGAGCGCCCCAACGTGCAGTTGGAAACCGAAGCAAGAGTAAATCGAGTGCTGTTTGAAGGCCGCAAAGCGGTGGGCGTGACCTATCAATCCGACCAGACGCAACACACCGCACACGCACGGTGTGCCGTCGTGTTGAGTGCAGGCGCCGTGCAGACTCCGCAGCTGCTGCAACTCTCGGGTGTGGGGCCTGGCGACTTGCTTCAAAAGCATGGCATACCGGTGGTGCTGGCGCAAAGCAACGTAGGGGCCAACCTGCAAGACCACCTGGCCATGAGTTATTACTACAAGGCCACGCAACCCACACTGAATAACGTGCTCAGCTCCAATTGGGGCAAGCTGATGGCAGGGCTGCAATACGTCACCACATTGGGTGGGCCGCTAAGCATTAGCGTCAATCAGTTGGGCGGCTTCGTCAAGTCCAGCCCGGATGCGCGCCAGGCGGACTTGCAGCTTTATTGCAACCCAGTGACTTACACCCTGGCACCCTCCACCAAAGGCACGCAAATTGTGCCGGACAAGTTTGCCGGGTTCATCCTTTGCTTTCAACCCTGCCGCCCTTTGAGCCGTGGCCGCATTGACATTGCTAGCCCCGATATAGCGGTGGCCCCGCACATCCAGCCCCGCTACCTGTCCCATGCCGATGACGTTCAAGCTGCCTTACGTGGTGCCCAGCTGATTCGCCGCCTAAGCCAAACGCCTGCACTGCGAAGTCTGATCAAGGAGCCGATGGCACCGGCGTTGGAGACCATGGATGACGCGGCCATGATTGACGACTTCCGCGCTCGCGCTAGCACCTGCTACCACCCGGTAGGCACCTGCATGATGGGTAGCGACCCCGCGCATTCAGTCGTCGATGCAAACCTGGCGGTATACGGGCTGCAGAACCTGTATGTGGTGGATGCCTCCGTCTTCCCCACCGTGACCTCCGGCAACACCCACGCCCCCACGACCATGGTCGCGCACAAGGGTGCGGATGCCATTCTTCGCGCCAATCCCTGACCTCGCACACCGTTCACTCCAAGCACTCTACACAACCTTCTAGGAGCAAGCATGAAACTCGAATCCATCAAAACGTTTGTAGTCGGTAACCCGCCCCCCAGCTTTGGCGGGCGCTATTTTGTGTTTGTCAAAATTCGCACGGCCTGCGGCATTGAAGGAGTGGGCGAAGCCTATGCCGCCACCTTCAGCCCGCACGTGATCGCCGCCATGGCCGAAGACTTGTTCGAGCGCGTCTTCGCCGGTGAAGACCCCATGCAGACCGAAACCTTGTGGCGTCGCGCCTATGGCGAAGGGTTTTCGTTGCGACCTGACATCTCGCTGATGGGTGTGCTGAGCGCACTGGAAATGGCCTGCTGGGACATCACCGGCAAGGCGCTGAACCAGCCTATCTACAACTTGCTGGGTGGCCTGGTCAACCCGCGCTTGCGCAGCTACACCTATCTGTACCCGGATGAGAACGAAGACGAGTCTTTTTACGGTGACCCGGTGCGGTCGGCAGAACGTGCAGCGGTTTACGTCAAGCAAGGTTTTACGGCGGTCAAGTTCGACCCGGTGGGCGGGTATTCGGTGTTTGACCCGCGCCAGCCCACCATCGAGCGCATGGACATGTCGGAGCGTTTTTGCAAGCTGGTGCGCGAGGCAGTGGGCGACAAGGCCGACATCCTGTTTGGCACCCATGGCCAGTTCACCGTCTCCGGTGCAAAGCGCCTAGCACGTCGGCTAGAAAAATATGACCCGCTGTGGTTTGAAGAACCCACCCCGCCCGACCGCCCCGACTTGATGGCCGAGGTGGCGCGTTACACCTGCATTCCCATCGCCACGGGTGAGCGCCTATGCACCAAATACGAGTTTGGGCAGGTGCTGGACAGTGGTTCGG
>JANOLC010000221.1:0-4235 GCA_031419575.1 Burkholderiales bacterium
CTCACCTCGGCCAGTGGCCCGGCAATGCAAATCTGCTGCGGCATGCCCAGGTAAGCCCCCCACCAGATCGTGATGCCCTCAGGCGGCAGGTGCTGAAAAGCGCAGTCGCCGTCCAGCATCACCGCCACGGCATTCGCGGACTGTGGCCAGCCGTGGTCGCGCAGTTGGCGGCCAGTGGTGATGGTGACGGGGGCGTTGATGTCGTTGAGCGCAATGGCGTGCGCGGCGGTTAGTGCTTGCAACGCGGTGATGCCGGGCACTACCGACACCTTGAGCGGCAGCTGCACCGCCAGGCGCTCTGCGATGCGCAGGGTGCTGTCGTACAGCGAGGGGTCGCCCCACACCAGCAGGGCCACCTTACCGTTTGCATCACCTTTGGGCAGGTGGGCGCGGATGGTGGTCAGCCAGACGTCGGCAATCGCGTCGTGCCAGCGGTGCACGGCGGCGGGGTAATCCGGGTCGTCGGCATCGCGCACCGGCATGTCAAAGCCCACCACCAGTGTGGCGGGGTTGGTCACCAGCGTCTCGCAGAGTTGCAGGCGCAGCTCGGCCAGGTCGGCTTTGCCTGCGCCTTTGTGCGGCACCAGAATCAAATCGGCTGCATTCAGCGCTTTCACGCCCTGACGGGTCACGTGGTCGGGGTTGCCGGTGCCTATGCCGACGAGGCAGAGGTCGATCATTCGGTGCCTGCCGGAAAGCGCGGCGCGGTGCCCAGCGGGCGGTAGCGCCGGTCGTAGTCGCCCGCGTAGAGGCGACTGGGGACAAAGTCTTGTTCGCCCAAATTTTTGCCCAGGGTGTGGCCGACCAGAATCAAGGCGGTGCGCTCCATGCCTTCGCCCACTGCCGCTTCAATGGTGGCCAGGGTGGCACGCACCACGCGCTCGTCCGGCCAGCTGGCACGCCAGACTACGGCTACCGGGCAGTCTGCGCCGTAGTGGGGCACCAGCTCGGCCACCACGCGCGGCAGCACGTGGATGGACAGATGAATCGCCAGCACCGCCTGCGTGGCCGCAAAGTTGGCCAGGGATTCGGTGCTGGGCATGGCCGATGCGCGGCCCGAGGTGCGCGTCAGCACCACCGATTGGCTCAGGCCCGGCAGTGTCAGTTCGGCTTCCAGCGTGGCAGCCGCTGCCGCAAACGCGGGTACACCGGGCGTGACGGTGTACGGAATGCCCAGCGCGCGCAGGCCGCGCAGCTGCTCGCCCATCGCCGACCACACCGACAAGTCGCCCGAATGCAGGCGGGCTACGTCACGACCGGCGGCATGTGCGATGCTGATCTCGTCCAATATCTGCTCCAGCGACAGGGACGCGGTGTTGACGATATGCGTACCGGGCGGGCAATGGGCTAGCACGCCTTCGGGCACCAGGGAGCCGGCGTACAGGCACACCGGGCTGGCGGCAATGAAGTCGCGGCCGCGCAGGGTGAGTAAATCTGGGGCGCCGGGGCCTGCGCCAATAAAGTGAACAGTCATAGTTTGGTATTTTGTGTAGTGGCAATGGCTGCTGTACCCAGACGGTCGGGGCTGGTGTGGCGGCTGGACAGCAGCGCGGCAGCAGGGCCAGCGGCAGCCAGCGCTGCGGCTTCAGCCACGCTGTGCGCGCCGTAGCGGGCGGGCACGTGGCTACTGGGCGTAGCGGTTTGACTTGCCAACTGCGGCAGAGTTACGGCGGTGATGGGTAATTGCAGTTCTGCGGCGAGTTGTAGCAGGGCGGGGTGGGCGGCTTTGTCGGCGGCAGTGGCTAAGGCGGTCAGGGTGAAGGGCCTGCCGTGGGTTTGCTGTGCAGCCTCCATAGCCGCGTGGAGCGCGGCGCGCAACGAAGCCACGTTGCTTTGGACGCGAAAGCCCAAGCCCGCGACGGTCACCACGGCGTTCTCACAGCGTTACGCTCCACTGCACCACCGCTCGGCTGGGTTGCCAGCCGCGCATATGGCCTAGGGGGGCGGCATGCGCCAGCTCGATGCGCAGCAGTTTGCCGCCGTGTTGGGCGTGTAGCTGCAGCAGCGCGGACTCCGTTTCCAGCGTCACCGCATTCACTACCAGCCTGCAGCCTGTGGGCACTGCATGCTGCACGGCGCCAAACAAAGCAGCATCAAAACCACCACCTATAAAAATGGCATGGGGCGTGGGCAGGCCTGCCAGCAGGTCTTGCGTGGTGCCGTGGTGTACGTTCAGGCGGTGATCGATACCGAAGGACGCGGCGTTGGCACGGATGTTCACCACGCGCTCTGCATGCTGCTCCACCGCGCTGGAGGTACCGCCGGCCAAACACCACTCCACCGACACTGAACCCGAGCCCGCGCCCAAGTCCCACAAGTGTTCGCCGGGGCGTGGTGCCAGGGCGCTGAGGGTGAGGGCGCGGATGGGCGACTTGGTGATTTGGCCGTCGTGGGCAAAGCTACTGTCTGGCAGGCCGGGGGTGTGCGGCAAGCCCAAGGTGCCTGATACCTGCACAGCTACGGCAACCGGGCTTCGGATGGCCGAAAAGTCCAGCGTGTTGGCAGCGCTCTGGCGTATGCGTTCGCGTGGGCCGCCCAGGGCTTCCAGCACCCACAGGTTTGATGCACCGCAGCCTTGCTGTGTGAGCCACTGCGCAAAGTCCCGCACCGCCGGGCCATCGCGCAGCAGGCACAGCAGTTGTGCGCCCCCGTGCAGGGCAGGGCGGGTGCGGGCAAAAGGCGCGGCGTGCAGGCCGAAGCAGTACACATGCTCCAGGCGCCATGCCAGGCGGGATACAGCCAGCGAAAAGGTGGAGGGTGAGGGGAAAGCCCGCCATTCGCCGGGTGCCAAGTGGCTTGCCAGGCTGCCGCCCGCCCCGAACCAAAACGGATCGCCCGAGGCCAACACCGCCACAGGCTGGCCGCGCAGAGCCAGTACCGGGGCTACGTCAAAGGGCAGAGGCCACTCCAGGCCCCGGCTACCCGCATGGACCAGCGCCAGGTGCCGTGCGCCGCCGAAGACGTGCTGTGCTTGGGCTAAGGCCGAGCGGCTACCATCGCTCAGGTCATGCAGACCATCTTCTCCGATACCAATGATTGATAGCCAGGGTTCAGACATTTCTCCCGTCCTTCCTCGCATCCTTGTTTTGGGCGGTACGACCGAGGCCAGCCGCCTGACCCAGGCCTTGGCGCAGGCGGGGGTGGACGGCATATTTTCTTACGCAGGCCGCACCGATGCACCCATCGCCCAGCCGTTGCCCACCCGCGTGGGGGGCTTTGGCGGGGTGGCCGGGCTGCAGGCTTTTTTGCAGGCCGAGCGCATCACTCAGGTGGTGGACGCCACCCATCCTTTTGCCGCGCAGATGAGCAGCAATGCCGTGCTGGCCTGTGCCGCAGCGGGCGTGCCCTTGCTGGCGCTGGAGCGGCCCGCGTGGCAAGCCCAAAGTGGCGATGTGTGGCAACACGTGCCGGATATGGCCGCTGCGGTGCAGGCCTTGCCCACCGAGCCTGCCCGCGTGTTTTTGGCCATTGGCCGCCAGCATCTTGCGCCATTTTTGGCTTGCATTCAGCATTGGTTTTTGTTGCGGCTGGTCGATCCGGTACTGAATTCTGTGTTGAATGTGCCCACCAAACGGGGCCAAGTGATGCTGGACCGGGGACCGTTCACCCTGGAAGGCGACCGCGCCCTGCTGCAAGCACACGGCATCACCCATGTGGTGTCCAAAAACTCGGGTGGCGCGGGCGCACAGGCCAAGCTGACGGCGGCGCGAGAGCTGGGCTTGCCCGTCATCCTCATAGACCGGCCCTTCATTCCTGCACGCCTGAAGGTTGACGGCGTCAATGATGTGTTGCGCTGGATTGGCGTGGTGTGTAGCTAGTAAATTCATAGCGCCGAGCGTGGGGTGTAGACAAAGCGGCCCACGCGGCGGGTGGCGGAGTTGCCCACGATGACCACGGTGCGCATGTCGGCCATCTCAGAGGTGGCTTCCGCCAGGCGGATGGTCAATAACTTTTCCTCCGGCGTGCTTACAGCGCGGGCGAAGGTGATGAGCCGTTCTGGCCCGCAGGTTTCACGCAATATCTCCAGCACGCGACCAAAGGTGTGCGGTCGGCTGGCGGAGCGGGGGTTGTAGAACGCCATCGCAAAGTCGGCCCCGGCGGCAGCGCGCACGCGGGCTTCGATCAGCTCCGCGGGCTTGAGGTTGTCGCTGAGGTTGATGGCACAGAAGTCGTGCCCCAGCGGCGCACCGGCTTTCGCGGCCGCGGCCAGCATGGCGGTGATGCCGGGTAGTACG
>JANOLC010000222.1:0-1550 GCA_031419575.1 Burkholderiales bacterium
CAAAGGGCGTGGCGGCGGTGCAAAACTTGGGCAGTTTCAGCTCGGGCTTGCGCACCATCATCTCGCCCCAGGTGATGGTGCTGGCCAGGCCGTCTTCAATGCCAAACTCGGTTTTCAGAATCTGGTCCACGCTGCGCACAATAAACTGCACCACGGGGCTGGGGGTGTAGAACACGCCGCGCTTGGCGCGCATGGCTTTGTCGTAGGCTTTGAGGAAGTCTTCGTAAAAGTGGATCACCGGGTCATCGCCCGGCTTGCTGGCATTGAAGCTGCGTAGTACCGCATCCATAGGCACTTCGCGCAGCACGGTCACCACTTCATTGATACCCAGTTCATCAAAGTCCACCCGCTTCTCGCGGTTGCGGGCGCGGCCAGCGGCGCTTAAGAAGCTGCCCAGCAGTTCTTTCAAGAACGGGTTGGTGCTGGGTACCATGTCGGCCAGGTTGTCGGCAATCAGTGCGCCGCTGCTCCGGCTGGCACGGGCGGTGAACAGGCCGTAGGTGATGGTTTGCGCGAACATGTCTGCAAAGGCATCGTCAGACAAATCGGCAATCAAATTGTCTTTAAACGCCTTGTACATTTGGCGAAGGTGGCCGCTGTCGCTTTCCAGCGCCAGCACGGTGTTGACACGCCTGCGAATGCGCTTGGCCAGCTCTGCCATGGCCAGGGCCAGGGTTTTGCTGTCGTTGATGACCTGGCCATAGCCCAGAGAGAAGGCGCTGGACCATTGCGCGCGCCATTTGGCCAAGTCGTCCGCCGTACGGGTGTTAGAGGGCCAGCGCAGTTTGTCGCGCAGAGTTTGAGCCACATAGCCCAATTGCATGGGGGTGTCGTCATCGTCCCAGCCCAGCACGCGCAGGGTGGGCAAGTCGCCTTTGGCGGACTCGTCAGTGAAATGGGCCAGCGCAATTTCGCGGGCGTTGCTTTCACCAAAGCTGGATACAAACAGCAGGTCGTGCGCAGCCCAGGTTTGATGGCCGCCACTGGCTGCACGGCCTTTGGGCACCAGTCCATTGAGCACGCGGCGCAGTGCGGTAATGGGCAAGCGGCCTTTGTTGAACTCCACAAAGAAAATGCCCCAGGGCTGGCCGCTGACCAGCGGGCGTAACTGCTTGATGGACTTGACCTTGACTACGTGTTCGGCCTTGAGGTTGATTTCCTCAGGTTGCCAGTCAAAGAGATTGACCTCCCAGTCGTCCACGTCTACGGGCCAACCAAGTTCTTCATGCAGGTACTGCATCAACTCGGCAATGGTGTGGACTTGGCGCAATTTGTCAGCCAGGGGATCTAGCGCAGTGTTTGGGGGGCGGGTTGCCATGGGTTGCCTCTCTGTGTGCTTTGCACTTGTTTTTTAGTTCAGTTCCATCCAGGCGATGAGCTGCGGAACCACACCCAAGGGTGCTTGCACCTGTCGCAGGTAGCCGTTTTTCAGGTGCTTTTCCACTTTGGCGCGCGCTTCTGAAAGCGTGGTCTGCGCGATGTGGCAGTGCCTCGGTGTTTCCGGTTCGCAGTGAATGACCGCATCAATAGCGGCCGCGTCGTCCAGCACT
>JANOLC010000223.1:0-23718 GCA_031419575.1 Burkholderiales bacterium
CCTGCCGAGGCGCTGCTGACCGAGGCGAATATTTCGTTCGAGAGCGAGGTGGCCTCTGGCGACCCGGCCCACACACTTATCGACATTCTGGAGCGTTATGAATGCGACATGGTAGTGATGGGTGCCAGCGGTATGAGCAGCTTGCGCAGCGCGCTGTTGGGGTCTGTCTCCAACGAAGTGCTGCATGCGGCGGGGGTGCCGGTGATGATTGTCAAGACCAGCAGTGAGGATGAAGACGCGCCCTGAACCGGGAGTCAGCCCACGGGCTGAAAAAACCTGTAAGTGTTCTTGCCTGATTTTTTGGCGGCATACATCGCGGTATCAGCGTTTTTCAGCAGGTCGGTTGAACAGGTGCCATCCACCGGATGCATGGCAATGCCGATGGATGTGCCGACGTGGGCAGTGTGTCCGTCAAATGACATGGGCTCGTTGATTGCGGCTACGATTCTTGAGGCAATCTGTTCCACTTCGTCCCGGCCAGATGGGTTGTCCAGCAGGACAACAAACTCATCCCCACCCAGGCGAGCCACGATGTCGGTTTGTCTGACCAGCGCGCGTAGTTTTTGGGCCACTAATTTCAAAACCGTATCGCCTGCCGCGTGACCCAACCTGTCGTTGACCAGCTTGAATTGGTCCAAGTCCAGAAACAACAATGCCAGATTGCGTTGTTCGCGCTGAGTGGTGGCAAGCAACTGGTTGAGGTGTTCCAAAAGCATGGCGCGGTTAGGCATGCCGGTCAACGCATCGTGCAAGGCCAGGTGCCGGATCAATTCCTCTTTTTCCCAGCGCTCGGTGATGTCGCTAAAGACGGCGATGTAGCGCATTGGCAATCCATCTTCCCCTCGCATGACTGAAATGGACTGCCGCTCTAGAAACTCACTGCCATTTTTGTGCCGATTCCAAATTTCCCCATCCCATCGTTCTCGCTGGGTAAGTGCTTGCCACAGTCCGGCATAAAACACAGCGTCGTGCCGGCCTGACTTCAGCAAGCGCGGATTGCCACCCAAAACCTCTTGTGATGAGTAACCCGTGATTTGGGTAAATGCCGGGTTGACTGAAATGATCGTGCCTTGGGCATCCGTGATCATGATGCCCTCATGGGCGTTGTCAAACACACAGGCGTTCATTCGCAGAGCCTCTTCGGCGCGCTTGATGACGGTGAGGTCGGTCACGATGACAAACATGCCCATAACCTGACCATGGCTGTCGAAGTCCGGGACGTAGTTGGTCAGCGTGTTGACAATTATTCCATCACCTTTGGTCAGTGTTCTTTCGAAAGATTGACTTTCACCGGCCATGGCACGCTGAATGTAAGGCAAGTTCAAACCAACCAGTCGCTCGCCCAGTAGGTCTTTTATGGGCATCCCGATCACCTGCTCAGAGGTCTTGCCCAACCAGGCCTGATAGGTCTTGTTGGCGAACCGGCAATACAGGCCAGCATCCCAATACGCCACCGGCCCAGTCATGGCATCGGTGATCGTGTGGACGAATTTTTCGCTTTGGGTCAACGCAGTTGCTGAGGCTTCTGCCCGGCGCCGGGCCTCCAGCAATTCGACTTCAAAGCGGCTGCGCTCAACGGTGACAAACAGAACCCAAAAATAGCAATCAACACCCTGAAACTGCGCTTTTTTGCAGTTCACCAGAACGGGTAAGCGGTGATTCTGGCTGTCACAAATCTGGAGCCGTATTTCGCGCACCGTCTCTTCGCGAAGCAACATGGGCCATATATGGGTTTGCAAAAAAATGCGGCTTGGCAGCGGAAACAAGTTGTCCATTGGCTTGTTCAGCCAGTCGTCTTGATTGCCTCCGAGCAGAGCCAGCAATTCGCTATTGATTGCCAAAACACGGCCAGTGGTGTCCGTGCTTAGAAATGGGCATGGCAGTTGTTGCAGTTCGTCCATGGCGTGTGATTGCTGCGCTCAGGTCAATATGACACCGCTGAGGTAGTCTTTCATGGCTTGCACAACCAGGTCCGGATGACTCATGTGACTACAGTGGCCTGAAACTTCCAAAATTTTGAAGGTGCTGCCCTTCAAGTGCGCATGGACGTATTCACCAACGCCAACAGGTGCCAGCGCGTCGTTGCGATGCTGAATCACAAGACTGGGTACCGTCACCTTTGGCAGGTCGGACCGGTTGTCCGAGAAAAAAGTGGTTTTGGCGAATACGCGGGCGACTACTGGGTCAGTGGAGCAAAAGCTGTCAGATAGCTCGGATGAGACCGCATCTTGTGTGTTCTCACCGAGCACCACCGGGGCCAAATAGTTGGCCCACCCGATGTAGTTTTGATCCATCAAAGACAAAAGCCCTTCAAGATCTTCACGCTCGAACCCACCCATGTACTCAGGCGGGTGATTCAGAAAACACGGTGATGGCCCAATCAGCACCATCCGGTCGAACAAATTGGGGCGCGCAATCGACGCCAAAATGCCCACCGAGCAACTGACCGAGTGACCGACGAAGGTGACACCATCCGTCAGACCCAAGGCGTCGCAAACATCCAGCATGTCGTGGGCATAGCCGTTGAGGCTTGAATAGCGCTGCACGTCAAAAGAAGCCAGATCAGATTGGCCACTGCCCACGTAATCGAACAGCACCTGCCGGTGCGTTGCAGCAAAAGCAGGGGTGATCCGACTCCACATATTTTTATTGCAGCCAAAGCCGTGTGCGTAGAGCAGCACGGGACCACTTTCGCCCAGAACCTGAATCTTATTGCGCTGAATCACATTCATTTCAATTGACCCTAATTTTTCACGGAGACGTGCGCCACTTTTACTGAGGCATTCAACGACATGAAAATTTTAGGCTTATTCGGACTCAAAGGGGGATTTGGGGCCATTCCCTTTGCCCCGTGCGCAGCAACTCAAACGCACGCGACACCTGCAGCACCCCCAAGTCATCAAAACGCCGCCCGGCAATCTGCAAACCAATCGGCAAGCCGTTGGCTGTGTAGCCGCAATTGATAGAGGCCGCGGGCTGCTCTGACATGTTGAACGGCACCGTGAACGCAATGTGTTCCAACCCATGCACCGGGTCGTTGGTGGGGGAGGGCAACTCCGCTGCAAAAGCGGGCACGGGCGAGGTTGGCGAGATCACGTAGTCAAAGATATGGCAGGCGTTGATCGTCGCAACCCGTGTGGCGTGAAACTGGTGTGCGGCGGTGAACACAGCTGGCCCGCTCATACCCGCTGCGCTGTCTGCCCACTGAGTGATGTAGGGCAACACGCTGGCTTTCTGATGGGGTGCCAAGGCGGCGAGGTCGATATGCGAACGCATGCGCCAAGCGTGATCCATGCCGTCCAGCATGGTGGCGGTCAAAAATGGCTGCATCACCTCGACCACTGCACCAGCCTGCTCGAACACTTTGGCAGCCCGTTCAATCGCTGTACGCACTTCCGAGTCAACCGGCAGGCCACAACCCGCAATCAGCAACAAGCCAATCCTTTTGCCGCGCAAAAACTCGGGGGCTCTGTCAAAGTCATCCCAGACAATGGGGTGGTAAGGCAGGCTCATGCTGTCACGCGCGTCGGGCTGCGACAACACCTGCATCATCAACGCTGCATCAGCCACGGTGCGTGTCATGGGGCCGGCGGCACGGCCCGTGTAGGCTGGGTCAATCGGGATGCGACCCAGGCTGGGTTTCAGGCTGAAAATGCCGCACCAGCCCGCCGGCAGGCGCAGCGAGCCGCCAATGTCCGTGCCTACATGCAGCGGGCCATAGCCCGCCGCCGCCGCCGCGCCCGCACCCGCGCTGGAGCCACCGGGGGTCTTGCTCACATCCCAGGGGTTGCGTGCCAGCGGGTGAAAACTAGATAAACCGCTGGACAGCATGCCGTAGTCGGGCATGGTGGTTTTGCAGATGAAGACGGCACCTGCCTCGCGCAGCCGCGCTGCCGGGGGTGCGTCTTGTGCCGCCGGAGCGAGCACCGTTGCCGCCGTACCCAGTGGTGTGGGGTCGCCCTGTGTGGCGATGTTGTCCTTGATGGTGACCGGCACACCGTCCAGTGCGCCGCAAGGTTCGCCTTTCATCCAGCGTGTCTCTGAGGCGCGCGCCTGTTGCAATGCCAGTTCAGCGCGCAGCAGATAGGTGGCGTGAATGTGCGGCTCCCATTGCGTGATGTGTTCCAACACTGCTTGGGTGACTTCGACGGGGGAGAGGCTGCGCTGGCGGTAAGCGCGCAGCAGTTCGGGGGCGGAGAGAGTGTGAAGGGTCATGGTGTGGGGGTGACAACCCCTACCCCCAAGACAATACTGACAAATCATTCACAAAAATTGGCATGTCTTTCCACAAGCCCTTGAGGTTCTTGTTCGCCAGCGTGATCCACTGTGGTTGGTACAAAAAGGCGTGTACCGACTCATTGGCCAGCATGCGCTGCGCTTCGCCCAGCAGCTTGGCCCGGTCCGCCGTGCGGGGGCTGTTTTTGATCTTGTCGAACAGGGTGTTGAAGGCGGCTGAGTCGTAGCCCCAGTAGTAGTCTCTCTTGGCGAAGTTGCCCAGATCAAACGGCTCCACGTGCGAGATGATGGTCAGGTCGTAGTTCTTGTTGGTGTAGGTGCCACTGAGCCACTGCGCCCATTCCACGTTTTCGATCTTGGCGATGATGCCGACCTTGGCGAGTTGCGCGGCAATCACCTCACCACCCTGGCGGGCATAGGGTGGGGGCGGCAGTTTCAGGCTCAACTCCAGCGGGGTCTTGATACCGGCCTCGGCCAGCAGCGCTTTGGCTTTGTCGATGTTGAAGGGGTTAATACCTGTGGTGTCTACATAGCCTAACGCGCCGGGTACATAGTGGCTGCCGATGGGTGTGCCATAGCCGTCGCCAGCGCCTTCGATCACGGCTTTGCGGTCGATGGCGGCAGCGATGGCGCGGCGCACGCGCACATCGGCCAGCGGGCCCTTTTTGTTGTTGATGGCCAGAATGGTTTTGGCGCGCGAGCCGCAGACCAGCACCTGAAATTTGGTGTTATTTTTGAACTGAGGCACGCTGCGTGGTGTCACACGCGGGAACAGGTCAATATCGCCAGCCAACAAGGCCGCCACCTGCGCGGCGGGGTCGCTGATGAAACGGAAGGTGACCTTGCGAATTTTGATGGCGGTGGCATTGCGATAACCATCCCACTTGATCAATGCCACCGATGAGCCCTTATTCCACACGTCTAATTTGTACGGGCCGGTGCCCACCGGCTTGGTGGCGTTGGTGTCTACACTCTTGGGCTCCACCACGATGGCGGTGGCCTGGCCCATCAGGAACAAAAAGTCAGGGTCGAGTTCCTTGTTCAGGATGACGACGGTGTGTTCGTCAATGGCGGCCACGCTCTCCATGCTGGCGAAGGTGCGTTTGTCCTTGTTGGTGCTTTTCTCACCCGCAGCGCGCTCAAACGAGAACTTGACCGACGCCGCGTTGAAGGGCTCGCCATTTTGGAATTTGACGCCTTTGCGCAAGGTGAAGGTGTAGGTTTTGAGGTCAGGCGAGACTTCCCATTTCTCGGCCAGCAAGGGTGACACGGTGCCGTCGCTGTTGATTTTGGTGAGGGTCTCAAACACGTTGTAATGAACGATCTCGGCAATGCTGGACGCTGCGCCGCCGGTCGGGTCCAGCCCCGGCGTGGGTTCCAGCGTCATGCCCAGAACCAGGGTGTCTTTTTTTCCCTGCGCGGCCAGATCGAAGGGCAGGCTGACCAGTGCGCCGCTGGCGGCAGTGGTCAAAACGGTACGGCGATTGATCATGGTGTGGTTTCCTTGAGTTGCAGGAGTGTGGCGAGGGAGGGTGCCGAACGATAACAAAATTCTCAAATCCATCTGGTTCATGGTTTGGCGGTCAAAAAGCAGGCTACCAAGTGACCTCCTGCACCTTCTGCAACGGGCATGAGTTCCGGGCGGCCTGCGTCACACTGTGCTTGGGCCTGGGGGCAGCGATGTGCGTAGGGGCAGGCCGTGGGCGGGTGACTTCGCGGTGTGATGACGGGCGCACGTTTTCTTTGGCCGGTCGCGGCAGGTTCCATGCGTGGCACGGCATCCAGCAAGGCACGGGTGTAAGGGTGGGCGGCGTGCTGGAATAAGTCTGCGGGCTTGCCCTGCTCCACGATGCGCCCCTGAAACATCACAGCCACTTCGTCACACAGATGGTTGACTACCGCCAGATCATGGCTGATGAGCAGATAGGTGACGCCAAACTGCGCCTGCAGATCCTGCATCAGATTAAGCACTTGGGCCTGTACGGAGATATCCAGCGCACTCACAGGTTCATCCGCCACGATGAGTTGGGGGCGGGTGATGAGGGCGCGGGCAATGGCAATACGCTGGCGTTGGCCACCGGAGAATTCATGCGGGTATTTGTCGAGGTCGCTCCCCCGCAAACCGACGGACAGTAGAACTTCGGCGGCCCGGCTGCGGCGCTCTGCGGGGTAGCGTGTGTCGTGGGGCGTTAGGGGCTCGGTGACGATGGCGGCGATGGTCTGGCGCGGGTCCAGTGAGCCGTAGGGGTCCTGAAACACCATCTGAAAGTCGCGTCGCACCGCGCGCAAAGCCGCAGATGGGAGCTGGTTCAGGTCTTGCCCACGCAATTGCACGCGGCCACTGGTGGGAGTTTCCAAGGCCATCACTAAGCGTGCCAGCGTGGACTTGCCTGAACCCGACTCACCAACAATGCCCAGACTGTGCCCGCTGTGCAGCCTCAGGCTCACCCCTTTGAGGGCCTGCACGACGGGTGGCTTGGCCCACAGGTGATCGCGCGGCAACAGGTAGTCGCGGGTGATATTTTCAACTTGCAAAAGGGGTGCGACGGAGAGCTGGGTCACGGGGCTGCCTCGGCTGTGCTTTCGGCGCTTGCAGCAACGGTGTCGAGCCGGAAACATCGCGCGCTGTGGCTCATTAACCGTTCGGGCGGAGCTTGTCGAATGCCTGTCCTGCGCGTGTCGGAGGGCCCTTCGACACGCTCCGGGTGACCGGAATTCACCAGAGACGCGATGTCGGTGACAGAAGGTCGCTCCCCAACACACTGCGCTACCGCAAAAGTGCAACGGTCTGAAAATGGGCAACCTTGGGGCAAATCCATCAACTCGGGCACGGTACCCGCAATGGTGTTGAGCCGGGCACCGCGCAGTGCACCCAATACGGGCCGGGCACCGAACAGGCCGCGCGTGTAGGGGTGAGCGGGTCTCGCAAAGACCTCTGTTGTGGCACCGGACTCCACCACACTACCCCCATACATCACCATCGTGCGGGTTGCGTTTTGGGCGAGGACCCCCAGATCATGCGAGATCAAAATCAGCGCCATGCCGCGTTCCTGCACCAGGTCGCTGATAAGGTCCAGGATCTGGCCCTGAATCGTCACGTCCAGCGCGGTAGTGGGTTCGTCGGCAATCAACACGTCGGGGTTGCAGGCCAACGCCATGGCGATGGTGATGCGTTGCCGCTGTCCGCCTGAGAACTGATGCGGGTAAGCGTCAAAACGCCTTGCCGCATGGGGAATGCCAACGCGGTCCAGCAGGTCCATGGCTTGCTCGCGCGCTTCGCCGCGAGACACCCCCCGGTGCCATCTCAGCGGCTCAGCCACTTGGTTGCCGATGGTGTGAACCGGGTTCAGGGCTGTCATGGGCTCTTGAAAAATCATGCCAATGCGGTTGCCACGCAGGTGGCATAAATCGTCGTCGGGCAGACCTACCAGTTCCTGTCCATCCAACAACACGCTGCCACGCACCACAGCCCGCTCGGGCAACAACCCCATCAACGCCAACGCGGTGATGGATTTGCCGCAACCGGATTCGCCCACCCAGCCCAGCGTTTGGCCGCGCGCCAGCGTGAAACTGACGTCCCGCACCGCCTGCGCTGGTCCGCGCGAGGTGGGCAGCTCAATGCTCAGATTTTTAACGTCAAGAAGTGGCATTAGTAACAAGGGGAGGGCTCAGCGTTGCCGCGTCAGACGTGGGTCCAGCACATCCCGCAGACCATCGCCCAGCAAGTTCAGGCCCAACACGGCCAGCACGATGGCCAGGCCGGGGAAGACGGCCAGTAGCGGAGCCTGAAACAACAGGGTTTGCGCCTCAGCCAGCATACGGCCCCAGGACGGATTGGGTGGTTGTGTGCCCAGGCCCAGATAGGACAGCGCGGCCTCCGCCAGAATGGCAATGGCAAACCGGATGGTGGTCTGCACCACCAGCACCGAGGCGATGTTGGGCAGGATGTGATCCAGCGTGATGCGCAACGGCCCCTTGCCGCAAGCCCGCGCCGCCAGCACAAACTCACGCGCCCACACGGCATTGGCCGAGGCACGGGTGATGCGCGCAAAATTGGGAATGTTGAATACGCCAATGGCAATGATGGCGTTGACGATGCCCGCGCCAAACACCGCTGTCATCATGATGGCCGACAGGATGGCCGGGAAGGCGAGCGTGAAGTCCGACAGCCGCATGATGAGTTCCTCCACCCAGCCGCGCCGGGCAGCGGCCAGCAGGCCCAGGCCGGCACCCAAAATCAGGCCGATGCTGACCGCGATCACGCCCACCAGAATCGAATTGCGCGCCCCCACCAGCAACAGCGAAGCCACGTCACGGCCAAAGGGGTCCGTGCCCAGCCAGTGGCTGCTGCTGGGGGCTTGCAGCTTGGCCGCCATGTCAATCTCATACGGTGACCAGGGCGTCCAGACCAATGACAGCAGCGCTGCCAACAGCAGCATCGCCGAAAGCACGGCGCCGACCACGAAACTGGGGTGACGCTGCGCCCGTGCGACAAAACCCATATTTTTTGAGTGAAAATGGCCCTTAGTCCCCGTTATTATTGAAGAGTTTGCTATTGTTTCAGGAGTAGCTGGTTTCATATGTCACTCGGTTTCATATGTCACTCGCCTTCACACGCGGGTCTATCAACGCATACAGAACATCCACGATGAAGTTCACCGTCACCACCATGGTGGCCAGCAGCATGACGCAGTTGCGCACCACGATAAGGTCACGGTTGCTGATGGACTGAAAAATCAACCGTCCCAAACCCGGCAAATAAAACACGTTCTCCACCACGATGGTGCCCGCCAGCAGTTCGGCAAACTGCAAGCCCATCACCGTGATGACCGGGATCATGGCGTTGCGCAAGACGTGGCCCCAGACGGTGGCACGTTTGGACAACCCCTTGGCGCGTGCGGTGCGCACGAAGTCTTCGCGCATGACTTCTAGCACGCTTGATCGCGTGATGCGTGCCAGGATGGCAGCCTGCACCACCGCCAGCGACAGTGCCGGCAGCAGGAGAGATTTGAAGGCGTCCCATGCCCCATCTGACCAGCCGGGAAAACCTCCGGCCGAAAACCACTGCAGATGCACCGAGAACAATAAAATCAAAAGTATGGCAAACCAAAAATTCGGGATGGCTATGCCCACCTGCGTCAGGCCCATCAGGCCCACGTCCCCCGCCTTGTTGTGATGGGTGGCTGCGTAAATGCCTGCGAACAGGGCCAGCACGGTGGTCAACAGCATGGCCATCAGGGCCAGCGGCACGGTCAACGCCAGGCGTTCCACGATCAGCTCGGCGACGGATGAGCTGTAGGTGTAGCTGATCCCCAAATGGCCCGTCAGCATGCCTTGGAGCCAACCCAGGTAGCGCTCTAATGGCGGGCGATCCAGCCCCAGTTGTACGGCCAATGCCCGCACAGCCTCGGGTGCAGCATCGGGACCCATCAGGATCAGCGCTGCATCACCCGGCAAAATCTCAAGCACCAAGAAGACAATGACCGAGGCGCCAAGCAAGGTCGCAACGAGTGTGGCGAAGCGTTTGAGAAGAAAAAGGCCCATATCACGATGCGGTTGAATGTCAGCTGGGCTGCATTATGGGCATGAAGCCCGATAATCCATTCCATGGCCCTGATCATTACCGACGAATGTATTAACTGCGACGTGTGCGAGCCCGAATGTCCAAACGAGGCCATTTACATGGGTGTCGATATCTATGAGATTGACCCTAACAAGTGCACCGAGTGCGTTGGTCATTTTGACGAACCACAGTGCGTGCAGGTCTGCCCGGTGGCGTGTATTCCCATCAACCCCCATTTCATTGAAGACCGCGAAACGTTGTGGGAAAAATACCGGCGCTTGCAAGCATCAGTTGCCGCACAAAGCATCACCCAAACGGTTTCAAGCATTGCGGCATCCAGCGGCGATTGAGTCGCTTTACGGTTTAACGCTGGCTGGGAGTTGATCTGCTGCTGCAAGCTTCTTTGTTTTGCCAGTTTTTTTGGTGTCTTTTTTTGCTTTGGCCTTCACCTTCTTTTCACCCGGCACTTGAGCCGTGAAAAACTCGGGTGTGTTTTTCTTCTTGGCGGCATTGAGTTTGTTGGACTGATCACCCGTATCCGCCGCTGTGCTTTGAGCCGACACCACCGAAACACCTGAGCCCGCTGCCATTGCACGCTCTTTTGCCTCTACCCGTTCTTGAGTCAACCGGGATTTCTCCATCGCATCGCCCGATTTGGCTGTTTTTGTGGTGGCTGCTTCTGACTGTGCTTTCTGCGCGCTGGTGCGAGTGTCCTGGGTATCAACCGTGACACCGCCAGGGCAGGGCGTAGAACTGTACGCATTGCCACATTTATAGGTATTTTGGGCTGAAGTCCCCGTCGATATTGATGATATTGCTATCAATAAAAGAGCGTTAAAAAACGAAAAACTGAACGTTGAATACAGTGTCTGGGTCATGGTTTGGCTCCCTGTCCGTGGTGTTTGGGTTGCTTGGTCGCGTCCGGTGTGGCTGATTCCGCTGCTGCGTTAGTGAATGGCACAAACTTGTTGATGGGCTTGTTGAGGTTGGGCAGATGATCCGGCCGGGGCAGATTGGGCCGAGGTGGCTTTTGGGTGTGCACCAACAAGGTAGCCTTATCCATCTCACCCGCCACAAAATGCGGGATGGCCTTGAGTGCGCGGTCAATGCACTGGTCGATGGCAATGCGGTGGTCCAGCGACGGCTTTTTCAGCACCCAATGGATGACTTCTGATTTGACTCCGGGGTGGCCAATTCCCAAGCGCAATCGCCAGTATTCGTCGGTCCCTAGTTGGTCGTGAATGTCGCGCAGGCCGTTGTGACCAGCATGGCTGCCGCCCAGTTTCAGCTTGACCTGGCCAGGCACGATGTCCAGCTCGTCATGGGCCACCAGAATTTCTTGCGGGGCAATCTTGAAAAACCGCGCCAGGGCACCCACAGATTTGCCCGATAGATTCATGAAGGTCTGGGGTTTGAGTAGCCAAACGGTCTGCCCATTGAGCATGGTGCGGGCCAGCAGGCCATGGTAACTTTTCTCCATCACCGGGGTGACTTTGAGCTCACGCGCGATGGCGTCAACCCACCAAAAGCCGGCGTTGTGGCGGGTGCCTTCGTATTCAGGGCCGGGATTGCCCAGGCCAACAAACAATCTGATCATGGTGAATTATGGCGGCG
Source organism: Burkholderiales bacterium (assembly GCA_031419575.1). Taxonomy (GTDB): domain Bacteria; phylum Pseudomonadota; class Gammaproteobacteria; order Burkholderiales; family Burkholderiaceae_C; genus JANYCG01. The sequence continues at coordinate 11,414 of JANOLC010000223.1, forward strand.
AAAAAAAACCCGAAAGGGTCCGCGCACGTTGAATAATGCGCGGACCGTTTTCGGGCCAATTCTTTCGAACCGCCAAGCAGAGGCGGTAAGAAATTACTTCTTGGCGGCTGGTTTGGCGGCGGGTGCTTTAGCAGCGGGTGCGGCTTTACCTGCTGGGGCACCTTTGCCGGCAGGTGCTTTACCACCAGCGGCTGGCACGGCAGCTGGGTCAGCAACCACTTCAGCACCGGCCACCATCACCACGGAGACCAACACAGGGTTGTTCTTGCCGTGAATCACAGCGGTCACGCCTTTTGGCAGGATCACATCAGTCAGGTGCAGTGACGCACCTTTCTTCAGGCCGCTCAAATCAACGGCGATGAATTCAGGCAGGTCAGCAGGCAGACACATGACTTCGATTTCGGTCACGATGTGATTGGCGATGCAGCCTTCGGTTTTGACAGCTGGCGAATTTTCGTCACCGCTATAGTGCAAAGGCACCTTCATGTGCAGCTTGGTGGTGGCATCCACGCGCTGGAAGTCGATGTGCAGAACCAGTTGCTTGAACGGGTGCATTTGCACGTCGCGCAACAAGACTTTGCTCTCAGACCCGCCAATTTCCATGTCCAGAATAGTGGAGTGGAATACTTCCTTTTTCAGGGCGTGCCACAGGGCGTTGTGATCGAGTTCGATCATTTTGGGTTGGCCATTGGCGCCACCGTAAACGATACCAGGGGTGCGACCAGAGATGCGGAGACGGCGGCTCGCACCCGTGCCCTGCATTGCGCGCTCAAAAGCGACGAATTTCATATAAATTACTCCTGAAAGAGCCTACCGCGACCAGTGCGACTCCGATTAAAAAAAGCCCTGTGAACTGACGATCAGCCCAAGGGCCCACTTTTGCCCAAATCAAGAAAGATTTTTAAAGCCCTTAAAAAAGGTTTTCTTGATCCGAGAACAAACTCATGACCGACTCACCCTTGGCAATGCGTTGAATCGTCTCTGCGATTAACGGTGCCACGGTGAGTTGTCTAATCTTTTGGCAACCTGCGGCCGCCTTGCTCAAAGGAATGGTGTTGGTCACCACCACTTCATCCAAAGCACTGCCGTTGGCAATACGCTCAATGGCAGGGCCCGAAAAAATCGGGTGTGTGCAATAGGCGTAAACCTTTTTCGCACCGCGCTCTTTCAGCACTTCTGCAGCCTTGACCAGCGTACCTGCCGTGTCAATCATGTCATCCATGATCACGCAGTTGCGGCCATCAATTTCACCGATAACGTGCATCACCTCGCTCACATTGGCGCGAGGGCGGCGCTTGTCGATGATGGCCAGATCGCAATTGAGCTGCTTGGCTAAGGCACGGGCACGAACCACACCACCCACGTCGGGCGAGACCACAATCAGGTCTTCATAATTCTTCTGACGAAGATCGCCCAGCAATACCGGTGACGCGTAGATGTTGTCCACTGGAATATCAAAAAAACCTTGAATTTGGTCAGCGTGCAGATCCATCGTCAAAACACGCGCTACGCCCACGGCTTGGAGCATATTGGCCACCACTTTGGCCGTGATGGGCACCCGGCTTGAGCGGGGACGGCGGTCTTGCCGGGCATAGCCGAAATAGGGAATTACCGCACTGATGCGCTCGGCGGATGCACGCTTCAATGCGTCCACCATGATGAGCAATTCCATCAGGTTTTCGTTGGTGGGTGCGCAGGTGCTTTGCACCACAAACACGTCACGAGCCCGCACGTTTTGGTTGATTTCAACGGTGACTTCACCGTCCGAGAACCGGCCTACGGTGGCAGCTCCCAGGGTAATGTTCAGGTGTTTTGCAATGTCAGCCGCCATCGCGGGATTGGCATTGCCGGTGAAAACCATGAAATCCGGGGGAGGAGGGGCAGACTGCATGAAAATTCCAGCGATTGAGTGACCGACAAATCATCCGAGGCCTGGACAGGATCCAGAAAAAAACCAGAACGATAATATTTGGCAGGGGAAGAAGGACTCGAACCTTCGCATGCTGGAATCAAAATCCAGTGCCTTAACCAACTTGGCGACTCCCCTACACGGGTCAGCAGCGTTGCATCTGCCAACCGATAACTCATTGCACTAAATGCAATTAACCAAACCCTGACTCTGCCCAGCCCAGAAGTGGATGGTGCTCCAAGTTGTGACACAACCGAACGACCGTCTTCTCCGGCACACCGATTGAATCAACAAGCGGCTGGTTGCCATCGGGCAATACAGCAAATACTGCACTGCCTGAACCGGTCATTCGGCCGCTTATTCGGCTTTTTACTCGGCCATCAAAATCCAGTGACTCCATCCATTTCAGTGTATCGGTAATGCCTTGACACACCGTCTGCGCAACACTTTGTAAGTCGTTGCGTCCGAACTGAAAGGGATGTTCAGCAAAGCCTGAAATTATAGCAGTTTCAGTGTCGCGTTTCAAATCAGGGTGCGAGAAAATCTGCGCTGTCTCGACACCTTGGTATGGTTTTGCCACCAAAAACCGGGCAGGTGGCAGTTGGATGGGGGCAATTTTCTCGCCGATACCTTCCACCCAGGCATTATGGCCTTGCAAGAAAAAAGGCACATCGGCCCCCAGCTTCAAGCCAATGGCATCCAGCGCCGACGGCGGCAGATTCAAGTTCCACAAACGGTTCAACGCCAGCAATGTGGAAGCCGCATCGGAAGAGCCGCCACCCATGCCCGCCTGGCTGGGTATGTTTTTATGCACACCGATGTGAGCGCCCAACCCGGTGTTGCCAGCCAACCGCAGTGCGGTGGCTGCACGAACAATCAGATCGTTCTCAGGCAACGGAACATTCAGATCTTCCCGACTAATGTGCCCATCTGAGCGAATCTCAAAATGCAACGTGTCGCACCAGTCAATCAACATAAAAGCGGACTGCAAGAGGTGGTAGCCGTCTGCCCGCCGGCCGGTAATGTGCAAAAACAGGTTGAGCTTGGCGGGTGCCAAAATGTCGTAGAGCGCCTTCATGCTGCAATTATCCGGGCAAGGCGAAAAACCGTTGCAGGTGCCCACGGTCTGGTTATTGATCCAGCACGATGCGCAACTCAACTGTCGGCAGGGGCTCGGTTCGCCGGGCAATCAGCTTGCCACTGGCGGTTTGCGATAAGTCGGCCAGCCATCCAGGTGTGACGCGTGGCTCCCCTGCCAGCCAGGCAAAAAGGCTGGCAACTGGTATTTCAGCGCCCGTGGCACTTTTCAGCATGGCGTCCAGCGTTTCAAATTGCCGGGTTTCGCCATCCGCGCGCAGTGTGGTGGTTTGCGGCGACCAGGTCAGTGTGGCAAGCGTGCTGCCCAACGGCGAAAAGATGGCCAGCACACCGGACGATGCGCTACCCGTGAGTTCAAAAGCGGCAAAAAATGATTGCGCGGGAGTCTGCGTTGGGCCGCTGTCCGCACCCACCTGGAGTGCCAGGCGACCTCTCCAAAACGAATTTTCAGCACCATTTTTTGTGAAAGTCCCCGTCGGATGGGCGCATCCTGCTATCAAAAATATAGCGAATAGAGTGCTGATGCAAGCCTGTCGCCGACTGACTCTGCCCGGACTCACAGCTTCACACGCAGCCGCTTGAGCGTTTCAAGCAGGGTTTCATTCTCGGCATTCAACGTCATGCCCTCCCGCCAGATGGCAATGGCCTGGTCGCGTTTACCGCTGGCCCACAGCACTTCACCCAAGTGGGCGGCAAGCTCGGCATCCGGCTTCGCCTTGAACGCGCTCTGAAGAATGCGCAGGGCTTCTGGCAAGTTGCCACTGCGAAATTCCACCCACGCCAGGCTGTCCATGATGAACGGGTCTTCGGGTGCAAACTCAAGCGCTTTGATGATCAATTGCTTTGCCTCCGGCAGACGAACGTTGCGCTCAGCGAACGAATAACCCAGTGCGTTATAGGCGTGCTGGTAGCTGGGCTTACCCGCAATCACCCGGCGCAGCAGGCGCTCCATCTCGGGCAGCTCCCCCAGCTTCTCGGCCACCATCGCCTGGTCGTACAACAGGTCGTAGTCAGGTGGGTCGGTTTGGGTTTGCGTAGCCAGCAGGTCATAGGCTAGCTTTAGTTGCTTGTTGTCGCGCAGCAACTGCACCTCAGCCATGATTTTCAGGCGCGCATCGGCAGGGGTTTTAACGGGCAAATCACGCAGCAGTTTGCGGCCTTCGTCCAGCTTGCCTTGCTTGGCCAAAATGGCGGCGCGGCGGCTTTGCGCACTGACCATGTCGTCGGCGTTGTCGATGCGGTCTAGCCAACTGGTGGCCAGCGCGTAGTCTTTGCGTTGTTCCGCAATTTGCGCCAATGACAGGTAAGCCTGAACCAGCCCCCGCGCTGCTTCTGGCGTGGGGTTGCCACTGGCCATCACAAGCTCAACGTGCTTTTTGAGTGATCTCTCAGCCGCTGAATGCTTCTTCTCTTGCAGTTCAAGCGTTCCCAAAATTAGCCAGGCGGGCGCGTAGTCAGGCTTTTCGGTGGTGACGATTTGCAGTTGCGCGGCAGATTCGGCATACCGCTGCATGTCCAGCAGCACCCGTGCGTAACTCATGCGCACGTCCACAAGTGCTTTGCCTTCCAGGTATTTGCGCACGATGGGCTCGGCCTGTCCAAAGCGGGAACTCATCAAGGTCAGCGCCAGTACGGCCGGGCCGTCGGCCTTGGCATCCAGCGCGTGGCCTTTTTTTGCGGCATCCATGACACCCGCGGTGTCGCCCGCATCAATCCGCATGCGCCCTACGGTGGTCCAGGCGGTTGCACCTAGAGTGGGGGAGGCCAGTTGCTCGGCCAAGGCGGACTCGACAGTGGTGGCCGCCAGTTTTTTATCGGTGGCACGGGCGTAGTAACGCGGAATGGCGCTGATGGCATCGACACGCTCTTTGACGTCGGTAGTGGCAATCTCGCGTTTCAGCGGCTCCAGCGTTTCGCCCAGGCGGTTAAGCCCAATCAAAAGCTGCAATACATATCTATTGGCCTCTTTTGAGGTGGGAAATGCTTTAGACCAGGCTCTGGCCGCCTGCAATGCAGGCTCGCCAGAGCGGGCCTGTAACGCAACGTTGATGGCGCGCTCATACAAGCGGGGGTCATTGGCTTTACGGGCAGCGTCCAGAATCAAAGAGTAGGCTGCACCGGGTTCACCTCCTTGCGCATTCAGTTCGCCCAATAAGAGTTGATAAAAAAGCTCGCCGTTCAAGACGGATTGATCCGGCGTTGACTCTTTGGCGGCAGTGGTTGTTAGTAGAGGCGAGTTCGCGGGCGGCACGGCTGCAGGCACGGTTTGGGCCAGGCTGAAGTTGGCTGACAAAAGAAGGGTTGCCACTGCAGCCGCCATCAGGTTGCGTGGCCCTAATGTCAAATTAAGTGTCAATTGCAGTGTCAAATAGGGGGCAAATGTGGTGACCATCGGTGCGAATCTTCGGTTGGAACGTGGGTGAATCAGCATCGAACCATAATAGTCCAAGCCCGTCCCCTACGTTAGCACCTACCTTGTATTTCCATGCCAGAACTACCCGAAGTTGAAGTGACACGGTTGAGCTTCGCGGATCGCATCCAAGGCGCCCGCGTGCTTGATTCGCATTTTGGCAAGCCTTTGAGATGGCCTCCGGGCATAGATCCTCACGTTTTGCTGGGCCGTACCGTGCTGGGCGTTCGCCGCCGCGGCAAGTACCTGTTGGTTGATTTTGACGATGGTTTGCTGCTTATTCACTTGGGGATGTCGGGCAGTTTGGTGTTTGCCAGCCAACTCGCGCCACGCGGCGCACACGACCATTTTGAGTTGATGACAAGCCACGGTACGCTGCGCCTGAATGACCCGCGCCGCTTTGGTGCGGTGGTGTTTGCACCCGCTGAGGCATCGCCCCAGGCGCAAAAGCTACTGGGGCACTTGGGTATGGAACCGCTGTCGGATGGCTTTGACCTTGGTGCTTTTCAGGTGGGGCTCAAAAGCCGCAAGGCGCCCATCAAGCAAGTGCTGCTAGCGGGTGATGTCGTGGTGGGGGTGGGCAATATTTATGCCTCTGAAGCGCTGTTTTTGGCCCGCATCAGGCCCACGTTAAGGGCCAATAAGCTTAGCCGACCCCGGGTTGCGCGCTTGCAGGCAGTCATCAAGCAGGTGTTGGCGCGCGCGGTTGAAACGGGTGGCAGCACGTTGCGGGACTTCTCCAATGCCCATGGTGAAGCGGGGCATTTTCAGTTGGAAGCAACCGTGTATGGGCGCGAGGGGCTGGCCTGCAAGGTCTGTGCAACACCCATCAAAAGCATTCGGCAGGGCCAACGGTCTACGTTTTTCTGCCCAAACTGTCAGAAAAGCTAGGTCCGCCTGGGTAGCTCAGTGCTATATTGAACCGACCAAAAAGTCAGTCCGGGGGATTCATTGACCACTTCATTTAACGAGCAGTTTGAACAGCATGGCGCATGGCGGCGTGAGTTTGCCTTGCGCCTGAGGCTGTTGGGCGAGTGGATGAATGACCACGAGCTGCTGGACGCAGCCGTCGAAGAGCGCCTTCGAAGGCTTGAAACCCAAGTGCGGTCTGACAAGGTCATGGTGGCTTTTGTGGCCGAGTTTTCGCGCGGCAAGTCCGAGCTGATCAACGCTATTTTCTTTGCGGGTTATGGCCGTCGCATCATGCCCGCCAGCGCCGGGCGCACCACCATGTGCCCCACCGAGATGGGTTATGACGCTGATGTGCCGCCCTGCCTGCGCCTGCTGCCTATTGAGACCCGGCTTAAACCCCAAGCGCTGATGGAGTGGCGCATGGTGCCCGAGAAGTGGACGCGTATTGACTTGGACGTGAACGACCCCAAACAGTTGGCGTTGGCGCTGGAAAAGGTGGCTGAGACCCGCCGTGTGACCCAAGACGAAGCCCGCGCGCTGGGGTTCTGGCACGCCGAGTCCCCCCAAGACAACCCCATGTTGGACGCCAGCGGCATGGTGGAGGTGCCCATGTGGCGCCACGCGCTCATCAATATCGCGCATCCCTTGCTTAAGCAAGGCCTGGTCATTTTGGATACACCGGGCTTGAATGCCATTGGCGCAGAACCTGAGCTGACCGTGAGCTTGATTCCCCAGGCGCAGGCAGTCATATTTTTGCTGGGCGCTGATACGGGTGTGACCAAATCAGACTTGGCGATCTGGAACGACCACCTCATCACCGAATCTGGCCAGACCAACACCCGCCTGGTGCTGCTCAACAAGATCGATACGCTGTGGGATGCGTTGAGCACCCCCGAGCAAATTCAGGCGCAAATTGATCGTCAGTGCGCGTCTACGGCCGAGATTCTGGGCATACCGCTGGCGCAGGTAATCCCCGTGTCGGCGCAAAAAGGGCTGGTGGCCAAGGTCACCAACGATGCCGCCCTGTTGCAACAAAGTTGTTTGCCTAATCTGGAGGCGGCACTGGGTGAAAGCATCATGGGCCAGCGACACCAGATTTTGGCTGGAGCGGTGTCCATGGGCGTGACTGATTTGCGCAATGAGACAGGGCGCGTGATCAATATTCGCCGCCGTGACCTGGTTGAGCAATCCATGGAGCTCAAAGGCTTGCAGGGCAAAAACGCCTCCGTCATTAAACACATGCGCACCCGCATCTCGCAGGAGCAGGCCGAGTTTGATTTGGGTGGTGCCCGTATCCACGCGGTGCGCTCGGTGCATTTGAAATTGTTGCGTGAAGTGTTTGGCATGTTGGGTGCCACAGCCCTCAAAATTGAAATGACCCAGCTCACGCAGGCCTTGCATCAAAAAGGCTTGAAGCTGGGTGTAAAACGTGCCTACGGCGAGACGTTTGACCGGCTTCGCGCCAACTTGACCAAGGTTGAAGTCATCAATACGGAGATTCAATCGATGCTGGGTGCCACGTTTCGCCAACTCAATGCGGAACATGGTTTCTCTTTGCAAGTGCCCACGGAGCCCGGCATGGCCCAGTACCGCACTGACCTGGACCTGACTGAGCGCAGCCACTTGCAGTATCTGGGTTTGGGCAATGCCTTTCGGCTGGCCCAGCCGGAGTTTGCCGACCGCTTGGTGCGGGCGCTGGCGACGCGGCTGCGGGTCATCAACGAGTCGGCTTTGATTGATGTGGAGCTGTGGAGCAAGTCAGCTGCGGCCCAGCTGGATGCCCAACTGCGTGAGCGGCGCCGTAATTTCACCCGCCGCATTGAGGCCATTGATCGCATTCAGCAAGCCACCGGTGGTTTGAATGACCGCATTAATGAACTTGGCCTGCAAGAAAAAACGCTGGATCATCTGGACAGCAAGTTGGGTGAATTGACCAGTTTTCTCATCAAAGCGCCATCAGTAGACTCGCCAGACACCGTGCTGATGCCAGATGCCGTTGAGGCTGAGCGCGAGCTCGCCAAAGCTTGAGCGCAGCGCCCGCAGATTTAGCCACCCGCGTGGTGCGCTGGCAGGTTAGCCATGGCCGCAATGACCTGCCGTGGCAAAACACCCGTGACCCCTACCGGGTGTGGCTCTCAGAAATCATGCTGCAGCAAACCCAGGTGGTCACGGTGATGGACTACTTTGCACGTTTTTTGAGTCGTTTCCCGGACGTAAACTCGCTGGCCGTCGCCACCCAGGACGATGTGTTGGGCTTGTGGAGCGGCCTGGGTTACTACAGCCGCGCTCGCAATTTACACGCCTGCGCGCGCCAAGTGGTTGAGCTGCACGGTGGGGTGTTCCCTAGCAAAGCAGAGGTTTTGCAGACGCTGCCCGGCATTGGCCGCTCCACAGCCGGCGCCATCGCCTCGCTGTGTTTTAGCGAGCGGGTCGCTATTATGGATGGCAATGTGAAACGCGTGCTGACCCGATTTTTGGGCTTTGAGGCCGACTTGGCCAGTTCAGTCAACGAACGCACCTTGTGGGGCAAGGCGACAGAGCTTTTACCTAAGCGCGATTTGAAAACGGCCATGCAGCGCTACACCCAAGGCATGATGGATTTGGGGGCTACTGTGTGCCTCAGTAAAAAGCCGCTGTGCCTGCTGTGCCCGTTGGTGAATGACTGCGTGGCCCAGCAGCAAGGTAGCCCTGAAAAATACCCGGTGAAGACGCGCAAGCTCAAACGCAGTTCGCAATCTTTGTGGCTGCTTTGGGCAGAGTCCGAGGGCCATGTATTTTTGCAAAAACGCCCCACGCCCGGCGTGTGGGCTGGTTTGTACTGCCTAGCGTTGTTTGATAGCCGCGAGGCGCTGGAAGCGGCTGTGCCCAAACCCAACCGCGTCGCATTGCTGGATCAACCCGGATTTGTCCACGTGCTCACCCACAAAGACCTGCACCTGCACCCGGTCAAAATAACTTTGCCGATCTCTGCATTCGCCGGTACAGACGGTCAGTGGTTCAGCGCGGCGCAATGGCCAGCATTGGGCCTGCCTGCGCCGGTGCGCAAGCTCTTATCAATAGTATCTTCAGCCGTGTAACCAGCCCGCAGACGTGGGCGCAAAGCGGCCGGGCATTGCGTCCAGCTCACGGTGTCGTTTGAGTGTGACCCACTTTTCGGCAAAGCTCTCGGCCAGTTGCTCCACGATGTAGACCGAGCGGTGCTGCCCGCCGGTGCAGCCGATCGCCACCGTCACGTAGCTGCGGTGGTCACGCGCCAGCGAATCCAGCCAGTAGCCAATAAAGTTGTCGATCTGGCGCAGCATCTCCCCCACTTCGGGCTGCTGCTGCAAGAAGTCAGCAACCGGCTCGTCACGGCCTGTCAGGTGACGCAAATCTGCTTCGTAATGCGGGTTGGGCAACATGCGCACGTCAAACACAAAGTCGGCATCGGTGGGCACACCGCGCTTGAAGGCAAATGACTCAAACGCAAGCGTCAATTGCCCGGCGCGTGCCGAAATGAGTGACTTGACGTAGCCTTGCAATTGCGAGGGCCGGATGATGCTGGTGTCGATGATGTGAGACTGCTCCCGCAGATCTGCCAGCAGCTCGCGCTCCAGCTCAATCGCGTCGATCAGTGCGCGCGCCTCGTCCTTGATGGACGGCCCCAAGTCAGATTGCGACAGCGGGTGTTTGCGACGCGTTTCGGAATATCGCCGCACCAGTGTGGCCGTGGTGGAATCCAGAAAAAGCGGCTTGACGGAGACGCCCTGCGATCGCAAAACCTCCAGCTGCTGCGGCACCATGGGCAGGGACGTGGCGCTGCGCACATCCATGGCAATCGCCAAACGGCTGGCCTTGTGCTGGCGCTCCAGCAAGACAAATTGCACCAATAGCTCAGGCGGCAGATTGTCCACGCAGTAGTAACCTGCGTCTTCCAGCGCGTGCAACGCCACCGACTTGCCCGAGCCCGACATGCCGGTGATCAAGATGATTTCCATTGTGGATGGAGTGTCTGGCATTGGTGCTTTCGTCATAGGTTGGGTCGATGACATTGGTGTTTAGTTTCCGGCTTCCAGCATTTCTTTCGCGTGGGCCAGCGTGCTGCCCAGCAGGCGCTCGCCACCCAGCATGCGGGCAATCTCAAGCACCCGCTGCTCGCCTTGAACACCTTTGACGCTGCTCAAGGTCGCCCCTTTCTGCAGCTGCTTGGCAACCACCAGATGGTGATCCGCACAAGCTGCCACCTGAGGCAGGTGCGTGACAGCCAGAACTTGCCGGTCAACGCCCAATTGCTTCATCAGCCGGCCCACGGTTTCGGCCACGGCACCACCCACACCAGCATCCACCTCGTCGAAAATCAGTGTCTGTGCCGTGCCCAGTTGGCTGGTGGTGACGGCAATCGCCAGCGCCATGCGTGACAACTCGCCACCCGATGCCACCTTGTTAACAGCCCGTGGCGTGCTGCCCGCGTGCCCGGCCACCAGAAAGCTCACCTCTTCAAGACCACTCTGCAATGGCAGTGCAGCGGGAGTCAAGGCCACTTCAAACTGGCCGCCCTGCATGCCCAAGCCTTGCATGGCCGTGGTGATGGACTTGGCCAACAATGGCGCGGCCTTGGTGCGGGCGTTGCTGACAGCTTTGGCCTCAGCCATGTAAGCGGCTTGTGCCTTTGCCTGGGCAGCTTCCAGCACCTGCAAATCAGACGCCGCATCCAGCCGATTCAGTTCCTGATGCCAGCCCCCCAGCAGATCCGCCAGGTCAGCCGGGGACCGCTTGTAGCGCTTGGCCAGCGACATCCATAGCGCCATACGGGTATCCAGCTCGCCCAGGCGTTCCGGGTCCAGCTCGGTCTTGCGCAGGTAGGTGCGCAGGGAATGCACCGTATCTTCGATTTGTGCCAAACTGGAAGCCAAAACCTCGCCTAGTCCACGAAAACAGGGCTCTATGTGCTCTTGATTTTGTAGCAAATTTACAGCAATGTTGAGTGCGCTCAGGGCACTGGCTTCTTCCCCGTCCAGCGCCTGAACTGCGCCTTGTGCGCTGTCGAGCAGGGCCTGGGCATTGGACAGGCGGCTGTGCTCGGTGTTGATCTCGTCCCACTCACCCGGTAGGGGCGAGAGCTTGTCCAGCTCGCCAATTTGCCAGGCCAGCCGGTCACGTTCCTGCTGCAGAGAATTCTGTGCGGCTTTGGCTTCACTCAATGCAGTTTGCGCCAGGCGGCACTGCTGCCAGTTGGCCGTCAAAGTCCCTGTGTTCACCTTGGCATAGGCGTCCAGCAGGCCGCGCACTGCATCGGGGCGCGTCAGGCTTTGCCAGGCATGCTGACCGTGAATGTCCAGCAGTTGCTCGCCAATCTCGCGCAATTGGGTAGCCGTGGCGGGGCTGCCGTTGATCCAGGCGCGGCTTTTGCCCTGGTTGTCGACGGTACGGCGCAACAGCAGGCCGTCAGCACCCATTGATGCGTCATCGGCGTCGTCTGCACTGTTGTCAAAGCCTGCCTCACTGAGCCACTTCACCACCATAGGGCTAGAGTCAAACTCGGCACTCACGTCAGTGCGGCTGGCCCCTTCGCGAATCACGCCCGTGTCAGCCCGTGCGCCGGTCACCAGTTGCAACGCGTCAATCAGGATGGACTTGCCAGCGCCCGTCTCACCGGTCAAGACCGAAAAACCGGAGGCCAAGTCCAGCTCCAGTTCACTGACGATTACAAAATCCCGCAGAACAATGCGTTTGAGCATTTACGCCACTCCCTCATTCCAGTGCATTTTTTGCCGCAAGGTGTCAAAGTAGGTCCAACCACGTGGGTGCAAAAACCGCACATGGTGCTGCGACCGCGTCACGATGATGCGGTCGCCGATCAAAAGCGAGGCCAGCGACTGCATGTCGAAATTCGCGCTGGCATCCCGGCCTGCTACTATTTCTATAGCTATCTCTGAAGCGTTGGCAAGGACTACCGGCCTATTTGACAGAGTATGTGGGGCAATCGGCACCATCACC
>JANOLC010000224.1:0-3390 GCA_031419575.1 Burkholderiales bacterium
TACCCGCAGCGGTCGCGAGTTGCTTGAGGCGAATGGCGGTGGCCAGACCACCGGGGCCACCGCCCACCACCACCACGTCGTATTCCATGGATTCGCGCGGGCCGTGTTGGGCCAGAATGTCTTGGTTTGTCATGGAAGTTCCTGTTTTAAAAGTGTAAGGCTCACACGGGAAATTGGAACTAAGACCACTCCACCGTCGCTGTGAACATGTAGCCCGCTCCATAAACCGTCTTGATGATTTTGGGGTTCTGCGGGTCGATTTCTATCTTGCGGCGAATGCGCGAAATCCGCACGTCAATGCTGCGGTCCATGGGCGACAGGTCGCGCTGCCCTAGCAACTGCTCGCGGGTCAAAATTTGATGCGGGCGTTCTACAAAAGCGCGCAACACCTGGGTCTCAGCGGTGCCAATCACGTGCTCACTGCCATCGGGTGCCCGCAGACTATTGGCCGCGCAGTCCAGTGTCCATCCGATGAATTTGGCGTACCGGCGTTGCTGGGTTGCGGCACTGGCACCCGCCGCACCGCGCCGCCGCAAAATGCTGCGAACCCTTGCCACCAACTCACGCGGCTCAAAGGGTTTGACCACGTAATCGTCAGCACCTAGTTCCAGCCCCATCACGCGGTCTATGGTGTGACCCCGGCCCGTCAAAATCAAAATACCGCAATTGGTCAAGGCGCCAATTTTCCGGATCAATTCAATGCCATCCATGTCGGGCAGGCCAAGGTCCACCACACACAAATCAGGCCGCTCGGTTTGCAGGCGGCGCAGCACCGTGGTGCCATCCCGAAACCACTCCACGGGGTGGCCAAATTCCTCCAACGCCCGCATCACCAACCGCGCTACGCTTTCGTCGTCTTCCACCACAAAGATGAGTTGACGCGCAGCGCCTGTTTCCGGCTTTGCGTCTTGACCCGTGCGTACGGTCAAAGCGTTGCCTCTTGAAGCAAATCTGACAACTGGCTTTTGGTGAATGGCTTGGCCAGCAGGGGAATACCCGGCAGCTCGTCGGAGTCAGGGGCATACCCACTCATCAGGATAATTTTGGGTACCTGACCCTGTTCCAGCGCGTGGCGTGCCACCTGGCGGCCGTCCACGCCACCCGGCATGACGATGTCAGACAGCAGCAATCGGATTCCCGATGTCTGGTTCAATATTTGCAAGGCCTCTACACCGGTCTCAGCCTCCAGCACGGCAAAGCCCAAGTCCAGCAACAGGCGACGCACCACACGCCGAACGTCGGCGTCGTCCTCTACCAGCAGGGCCAAGCCCTGCTCGGGTGGCACGTTGGACTTGCGAACCATAGCGTCTTGCCCCGCTGCCAAAACCTCCATCTCAGCCGGTAACCACAGCGTCACGCGGGTGCCTTTGTCGGGCTCGCTAGTGATGTCTACGGTGCCACCGGATTGGCGTGCAAAACCGTAAACCATGGCCATCCCCAGCCCCGTGCCTTCACCCGTGCGCTTGGTGGTGAAAAATGGCTCGAACACGCGGGCGCGGGTGACCGTGTCCATGCCGCAGCCGTCGTCCGTGACTTGTACGCACACGTATGCGCCGCTGGGGATGTGCAGCACGCTGGCTTGCTGGGGCGTCAACGCCGTCGCGCTGCTTTGAATGGCAATGTTGCCGCGCCCCTGTGTGGCATCACGTGCATTAAGAATCAAGTTGATCAACGCGTTTTGCAACTGGTTGCCATCTAGGCGGGCACTCAGAGGTTTCGAGTCCAGCTGGACGCGCAGCTTGATCGCTTCAGGCAACGACCGGCGCACCAGCTTGTCCACCGTGGTCACGATCTTGTTGATGTCCACCACGCTGGTCTCCACCGGGTGCTTGCGTGAAAAAGACAGCAAGCCCTTGATCAACTCCGAGCCGCGCCGGGCCGCTTCAATCGCAGGGTCAATGTACTCAGTCGCATGCATCTTGGCAGACGGCTCTTCGGCCAGGGCAGTCAGGCTACCCAGTATCACGGTGAGAATGTTGTTGAAATCATGTGCTAGCCCGCCGGTCAACTGGCCCAACGCATCCATCTTTTGGGCCTGGGCAATCAACTCGTGTGAGCGGCGCTGGTCGGTGATGTCAAACGTCAACTCAAAGCAACCAGCCACCGTGCCGTCCGCAGCCACTTCAGGAATCAAGGTAGTGCGCGCTACCAGGTTGCGGCCATCCACTGTGCGCACGTCGTATTCAAAAGTCACTGCCTCACCGCGCAGCGCCTGGGTCACGTGGGGTTTGATTTGTGCATAGGTATCGGCACCTAAAAAATCTCGGGCGCTGACAGCTTGTGGTTGCGCCAGGTCCAGCCCAAACCAGTCTTGGTAGCCCCGGTTGATGTAGCGATAGGTGCGGTCACGGTCCACATAGGCCACCAGCGCGGGAATCGAGTCAGTGATGAGCCGCATTTGCTGCTCGCTGCGCCGGAGTGACGCCGTTCTATCGGCTACGCGGGACTCCAGCTGCGTGGTGTTGTCCTGGATCAGCTTCTCGGCGCGTCGCTGCGCTGTCACGTCTGAGTACAAGGTGACAAAACCATGGTTGGGCACGGGCACGCCTCGCACTCTCAGAATGGTGCCGTCGGGTCGGGTGCGCTCCATGTCGTGGGCCCTGAACGCACTGGCAGCCTTCATGCGGTCGTTGATTTGCTGTTCGTGGTTGCCCTCGCCATATTCACCACGCTCTGCGTTGTAGCGCATGAAGGACTCAAACGGTGCACCCACAAAGCCCATGGTTTGGGGGAAATCCAGTAACCGCAAAAAAGGCTGATTCCAGGCCACCATGCACAAGTTTTCATCAATCAGCGTGAAACCCTGGTCAATCAAGTCCAAGCCTGCCTGCAGGGATGCGTTTCGCTTTTGGTGGCTGGCGTTGGTTTGTGGGTTGGCTTGGGGGTCGGTTTCCATCGCTGGATTCTAGGAGTGCGCGGGCGGCTTGCCCCGGGTTGCAATCATTCGTCACATTTGCGCAGAATTGTTGAAAACATCTTTGTTGATGATCCGCAGCAATTAAAAACACCTGTTTGCGATGTGTACTGCACCCGGTACGCGGCGGATGGGGCCAGGAGACTGTCGTGAATCACCACAACCCCTACCAATTGGGTCTGGACAAGAACGCCGCCAACTTTGTGGCGTTGTCACCTATCAGCTATATCGAGCGCACTGCCAAGGTCTACCCCAATCAGTTGGCCGTCATTTACGGCGCGCAACGCCAAACGTGGGGTCAGACTTATTCCCGGTGCTGCCAATTGGCGCACGCCCTGGTGGTCCGGGGCATTGGCGAAGGTGACACGGTTGCGGTGATGTTGCCCAACGTGCCCGCCATGATGGAAGTGCATTTTGGTGTGCCCATGGCCGGTGCGGTACTTAATACACTGAACACGCGGCTCGATGCCGAGGCC
>JANOLC010000225.1:0-5234 GCA_031419575.1 Burkholderiales bacterium
CCGCGCACCACGCAGGTCAGCGGCTCCTCGGCCACCAGCACGGGCAGGCCCGTTTCTTCGGCCAGCAGGCGGTCCAGATCACGCAGCAGCGCGCCACCCCCGGTCAGCATCATGCCGCGGTCGGCAATGTCGGCACCCAGCTCGGGGGGGGTTTGCTCCAGCGCGTTTTTGACGGCTGAGACGATGTTGTTCAGCGGGTCGGTCAGGGCTTCCAGAATTTCGTTGGACGAGATGGTGAAGCTCCGCGGCACGCCTTCAGACAGGTTGCGCCCGCGCACTTCCATCTCTTTGACTTCAGAGCCGGGGAAGGCCGAGCCAATTTTCTTTTTGATGGCTTCCGCCGTGGGCTCGCCAATCAGCATGCCGTAGTTGCGGCGGATGTAGTTGATGATGGCCTCATCAAACTTGTCGCCGCCCACACGCACGCTGCCTTTGTAGACCATACCGCCCAGCGAGATGACACCGACTTCGGTGGTGCCACCGCCAATGTCCACCACCATGGAGCCGCTGGCCTCAGACACGGGTAGGCCCGCGCCAATGGCGGCAGCCATTGGCTCTTCAATCAAATACACATCACTGGCACCCGCACCCAAAGCGGATTCACGAATGGCCCGGCGCTCGACCTGGGTCGAACCGCAAGGCACACAAATGATAATGCGCGGGCTGGGTTTGAAAATGCCACGCGGATGCACCATCTTGATGAACTGCTTGAGCATTTGCTCGGTCACCGTGAAGTCGGCAATCACGCCGTCTTTCATGGGGCGAATGGCTTCGATGTTGCCAGGCACTTTGCCCAGCATGGCCTTGGCTTCTTTGCCCACGGCCTGAATGGTTTTTTTGCCCTGGGGGCCACCTTCGTGGCGAATGGCGACCACTGAAGGCTCGTCCAGAACAATACCCTTATCGCGTACAAAAATCAGGGTGTTGGCGGTGCCAAGGTCGATCGCCAGGTCGGTGGAAAAGTACCGACGGAATGCGTTAAACATTAAAAATCCTCTCGGGCATGGCAGGCGCGTCGACCTGTCATCGCCATATTGACGTGTTCAAAAACTGTGGAATGGGTGGCTGTCGGGAATTTCGGGTGTTTCACCAACTCGACTGCAGAGCTGCGAAGTAGACGGTGTACCAAAGGCGAGATAATACCCTATCCCCTGTGAATAACTTCCCCTGGTCAGTCCCAAACGGCCCGCTTTACACCTTGTTTCAACCTGATTTCATCTGAGCTTCAACTCATTTTTGCCATGTCACTGACCTCTTTGGATATATCGCGCATCGCCAACCTGGCCCGGTTGGGATTGGCGCCCGTTGAAAGTGAGCGACTGCTTACGCAATTGAACGGTTTTTTCGGCGTTGTCGAAGCCATGCGGACCGTGGACACCACCGGCATTGAGCCCATGGCCCACCCGGTCGATGCCAACCAACTGGGCATGGCCGCCTTGAGCCTGCGTTTGCGCGACGACGTGGTGAGCGAGCCCAACAACCGCGAAGCCAACCAGCGCAGCGCCCCGGTGGTTGAAAACGGCCTGTTTCTCGTGCCCAAAGTAATCGAATAAAAACATGACGCAAGCACTCACGCCACCCTCCACCCACCTCCATGACCTGACGGTCGCGCAACTGGCCGCGCAGCTGCAAGCGCGCCAGGTTTCCGCGGTTGAAGCCGCCACCCACTTCCTGACCCGCGCCAAAGCCCACGAATCGTTGGGCAGCTTTGTTGACATGAACGAAGAAGTCACCCTGAACCAGGCGCGCGCCGCCGATGCACGCCTGGCCAATGGCACGGCCCATGCGCTGACGGGTGTGCCTATCGCGCACAAAGATATCTTCGTCACCAAGGACTTCGCCACCACGGCGGGCTCGCGCATGTTGAAAGGCTATCGCTCACCTTTTGATAGCACAGTAGTGAATAAACTCGGGGACTTGGGAGTTGTTACGCTTGGAAAACTCAACTGCGACGAGTTTGCAATGGGTTCCAGCAACGAGAACTCGGCAACTGCCCCGCTGGGCCGCAGCAGCCCCACGCCCGTCCAAAACCCGTGGGACATCACCAGGGTGCCAGGGGGCTCGTCCGGCGGCAGCGCGGCTGCCGTCGCAGCACGCCTGACGCCCGCCGCCACGGGTACCGACACCGGTGGCTCGATTCGTCAACCCGCGTCGTTTTGCGGCATCACCGGCATCAAACCCACCTATGGCCGGGCATCTCGCTACGGCATGGTGGCGTTTGCGTCCAGCCTGGACCAGGCCGGACCGATGGCGCGCACGGCTGAGGACTGCGCGCTGCTGCTGTCTGCCATGTGTGGCCCGGATCTGGACCGCGATTCGACCTCGCTGGACATTCCCGCGGAGGACTATTCCCGGCATTTGAATGACTCGCTGGACGGCCTTCGCATTGGCATCCCCAAGGAATTTTTCGGCGACGGCCTGGCAGGGGATGTGCGCGCCAGCGTCGACGCTGCCCTGAAGGAATACGAAAAATTGGGTGCCAAGCTCATTCCCATCTCACTGCCCCGGACCGAGTTGTCCATCCCGGTTTATTACATCATTGCCCCCGCCGAAGCCTCGAGTAACCTGAGCCGTTTTGATGGCGTGAAGTTTGGCCACCGGGCCGAGAAATACACCGACCTGGCCGACATGTACAAACAGACCCGTTCTGAGGGTTTTGGCGACGAGGTCAAACGCCGCATCATGATCGGGGCTTATGTGCTGTCCCACGGTTATTACGACGCCTACTACCTGCAAGCGCAAAAAATCCGCCGCATGATTGCCGACGATTTCCAGAACGCTTTCAAAATTTGTGACGTCATTGCCGGCCCCGTGGCACCCACCGTCGCGTGGAAAATTGGCGACAAAACGGACGATCCGGTGGCCAGCTACCTGGCCGATATCTTCACCCTGCCCGGCTCGCTGGCCGGCCTGCCGGGGATGAGCTTGCCCGTGGGCTTAGGCGAGGCCAACATGCCCGTGGGGCTGCAACTGATTGGCAACTATCTGCAGGAGGCCCGGTTGCTCAACGTGGCGCACCGCTTTCAGCAAGCGACCGACTTCCACGCCCGCAAGCCGGAGGGCTTTTGACATGAGCAAGAACGTAGACATGAGCGTGAACCCATTCGAAGTGCAACAACAAGGCCGCCCGACCGGCCCGCTAGTGCGTGGTTATGAAGTCATCATCGGCTTCGAAACCCATACGCAACTCTCCACTCAGTCCAAAATTTTCAGTCGCGCGCCGACCGCCTTTGGGGCTGAACCCAACACGCAGGCCTGTGCGGTG
Organism: Burkholderiales bacterium; assembly: GCA_031419575.1. Classification (GTDB taxonomy): domain Bacteria; phylum Pseudomonadota; class Gammaproteobacteria; order Burkholderiales; family Burkholderiaceae_C; genus JANYCG01. The sequence continues at coordinate 3,266 of JANOLC010000225.1, forward strand.
GATCTGGCCTTGCCGGGCACCTTGCCGGTGATGAACAAAGGTGCGGTGGAGCGGGCCATCCAGTTCGGCTTGGCGATTGGCGCCCACATTGCGCCACGCAGCATTTTTGCGCGCAAAAACTACTTCTACCCCGACCTGCCCAAGGGCTACCAAATCAGCCAGTTCGAGATTCCCGTGGTGCAGGGCGGCAGCGTTGAGTTCTTTCTCGAAACAGGAAAAGGCGCCGACGCGGCGCAGGAAAAAAAATCAGTGCGGCTGGTGCGCGCACACCTTGAAGAAGACGCGGGCAAATCACTGCACGAAGACTTCATTGGGCAATCGGGCATTGACCTGAACCGTGCCGGTACGCCGCTGCTGGAGATCGTGACCGAACCCGACATGCGCTCCAGCGCCGAGGCCGTGGCCTATGCCAAAGAGTTGCACAAGATCGTCACCTGGATTGGCATTTGCGACGGCAACATGCAGGAAGGCTCTTTCCGCTGCGATGCCAACGTGTCGGTGCGTAAGCCCGGCGAGCCGTTGGGCACACGCCGAGAAATCAAGAACCTGAACAGCTTCAAGTTCATGCAGCAGGCGATTGACTATGAAGTGCGCTGGCAGATTGAGCAGATTGAGGACGGCCATGCGATCCAGCAGGCCACGGTGTTATTCAACGCCGACACCGGCGAGACGCGCGCCATGCGAACCAAGGAAGATGCGGCGGATTACCGGTATTTTCCCGACCCGGATTTGCCGCCGCTGGTGATTGCGGATGAGTGGGTGGCGCGGATTCGCTCAGAGATGACGGAGTTGCCGAGGGTGATGGCGGCACGATTCATGAACGACTACGGCTTGTCTGAATACGATGCGACCGCTTTAACGCAAAGCCGAGACATTGCAACCTATTTTGAAAGTGCAGCAACGACTTGCGGTCAACCAAAGCTTGCAGCAAATTGGATACTCGGAGAAATATCAGCATTGATGAATCGCCTCGATGTTGGTATCAATGACTCTGGAATACCTGTTTCTACGGCTCTTGGCGAATTGCTAAAACGGCTGGCGATAGGCGAGTTAAATAGCAATACGGTCAAGATTGCATTCGCCGAGATGTGTTTGCGGATTCAAAATGGCATAGAGGATTTAGCGGCATACATTGACAAAATCATCGCGGACAAAGATCTCAAGCCAATGAACGACTCCAGCGAGCTGGAAAAGATCGTTGATGATGTCCTGGCTGCCAACCCGAAAAACGTCGAAGAATACAAAGGCGGCAACGCCAAAGCCCTCAACGCGCTAGTTGGTCAGATCATGAAAGGCAGCAAAGGCAAGGCGAATCCGCAGCAGGTGAATGACCTGTTGCGCAAAAAACTGGGGTGATTTTTGGGGCTGGCGGTCAGGGTGTTTTGGCCGCCGAGGTGGCTGGTGCCGGTGCGGTTCCAGCTTGTAAGGCCCATAGCTGATTGAGCCGTACCAGCTCTTCATCAAAACGGGCATTCACGCGGGTGATTTCCGCATCCTGCGCAGCCAGGAATCGCCCTTGCACGGCCAGGCTCTGCGTGATGTCCTCGGCCTGGCGTCGCAAGGCTGCAGGGGCTTTGCTGGGGTCTTTCTTGTAGAACTCCATCTCGTCGTTGACCAGCTGCCGCTGGCGCATCAACTCAATGGCCCGGGTAATGGCGGCGGCTTTCACGGTACCGATGAGTTTGATGGCCTCACCCCGTTCCTGGTCGTGAACCTGGCGATTCGGGTAGCGCAGCACCAGCGCGCGATCACGCCGACGTTCCTCAACCTGCAGCGCTTTGGCGTCCTGTTCCTGGCGCGCCTGGGCTTGTTGCGCCGCCAGCTGTGGCGCAGTCAACGCCGGGCCGACTTTGGCTTTAACGGTGCCACTGGGGTTGAGCACGCTTTGCTCCCGGTCGGCGCAATCTGGAATCGGGCGGTCCGAGGTGAGCTTGCGGCCTTTGGCGTCCACGCAGGTGTAAATACCCTG
>JANOLC010000226.1:0-3594 GCA_031419575.1 Burkholderiales bacterium
ATTTTGGGCGACGAGCTGGTGCGCAACTTCATCTCCAGCGTGATGCTGGAGGCCAAAGAAATCGGCGCGCGCATTGGCATCCCTATCGACCAGCAGCCGTCTGACCGCCATGCCGTCACCCTCAAACTAGGGGCTTTCAAGACCTCGATGTTGCAGGATGTGGAGGCTGGCAAGGCGGTGGAGCTGGACGCGCTCGTGACCGTGGTCAAAGAGCTGGGCACCCTGACCGGCGTGGCAACCCCGTTCACCGACGCGTTGCTGGGCCTGAGCCGACTGCATGCGCGGGTGCAGGGGCTATACCCAGCGTAGCTTGACTTGAAGCAATATCAGCTCCAAAATGGAACCAACTTCCATTTTAGAGCCAAATCATGTCCAACCTGTCTATCAAAGACGTACCCGAGCAATGGGCCGAAACCCTGCGCCAACGTGCGGCGCGCAACCACCGCTCGCTGCAGGGGGAATTGATGGCGATCATTGAGGCTGCGGTGCAAGGTGGGGCTGCGGCGAGCGAACCCATGGCGCCACCCAGCAACACCTACTCAGGGAACGGCACCGTCGTGGGGTTTGACAGCCGCGGCAAGCCGATCCGTCGGATGGGCTGGAAAACGGTGGCTCAAATCGTTGCTGAAATCAAAGCAGACGGGCTTGAACCCGATGCCAGTTTGCCACGAGGCGTTGACATCATCCGTGCGGAACGGGACGCTCGATGAGCGATACCGGGCCTACCCTGTACATGGCCGAACCCTCGGTTTCCTATTTCGTTTTGCCGCCGTTGGTCGTGGATTGCAGTATTTTGGCCAGCTTGTTGTTCGAGGAGACGACTCAGGAGCAGGCAGCCCTGCGCATTGACGGCAAAACGCTTCATGCGCCTAAATTGCTGCAGTTTGAAATGGTCAGTGTGGCACTCAAAAAGCACAAAGCGGGTGCACCTTATATTGCGAGAAAAGGCTTGGAACGGCTGGTTGATTTCAAAATTGAGACGCATGAAATTGACCCCACTGCCACCCTCGCCCTCACCATCCGCTACAACCTCTCAGCCTACGATGCCGCCTACCTGTGGCTGGCCGCCGACATCAAGGCCCCACTCGCCACATTTGACGAAAAACTGGGCCGTGCGGCACAAACCCACCTCGCCACTCTTTGATTGCATGACCACCTCCATCGCCAAACCCGCCCGCGCCCTTAGCGGCACCGCCTTCGCCACGCTGCTGCTCATCGCGCTGATGATGGGGGCCAACCACGTAGCCGCACGCCTGGCTTTCAACCATGGCGTGGACGTCGCCACCGCCGTGGCTTTTCGCAGTGGCGTGACGGCGGCGGCGGTCACCCTGCTGCTGGTCGTGCAAGGTGTGTCGTTTGCCATCAACAGCCGACACAAACGCTATCTGCCGCTGATTGGCGTGTTGATCAGCGTGCAGAGCCTGTGCCTGTACTCGGCCGTGGCGCGCCTGCCCGTGGCACTGGCCTTGCTGGCTTTCAACTCCTACCCGCTATGGACGGCGCTGTGGGACCGGATGCTCTACAAACGCCGCCCCGAACCCGCCGTATTGAAGGCCATGCCCATCCTTCTGGTGGGGCTGGCCATGGCACTGGATGTGTTGGGTGCCGCCTCGGGCTTGGGCGCTGCAGGCCAGTGGGGCCGCATTGGCGCGGGCGTGGCTTTTGCGCTGGCGGCAGCCGCCACGTTCGGCCTGGCGATGATCCTGACCCAGCATGAAGCCGGTGACCTGGATGGCCGCCTGCGCACCGCCAGCACCATGTGCATCACCGGCCTGATCGCGCTGGTGGTGGTCACCGCGCAAGGTGGCTTTCACCTGCCCCAGGCCACACCTGGCTGGTGGGGTCTGGCTGCGCTGACCTTTCTGTACGGTACGGCCTTCACCATCATGTTCACCGTGTTGCCCAAGCTGGGCGTGGCGGGCAACTCCGCCATCATGAATGTGGAACCCGTGTTTGCACTGGTGCTGGCCTGGTTAATTTTGGAGCAGTCCATCGCGGCCATCCAGGTGGCAGGTGCGCTGCTGGTGGTGGGCACGGTGATGGTGCTGGGCTTGCGCAAGCGCTGATGGGCCGGAGAGGTCAGTAATTTTCGCGACGGTAAATCAGTGGGCTCTTGTAAATACCAAAAGTGACCCGACTGACGGCACTAGGCAGGTAGCTGGGCGTGTTGAGTGAAATATTGGCATTGCCCGCGGCACCCGGTGCAGCGATATTAAAGGTGCGCACGCCACCGGCTACCGCAGCTGGAGCGGGGTTCACAATGGTCACACCACTGCTCAGCCCATTCAAAATAGTGACGACCACATTGCCCGACGCCGTCGACAGGTTGCTGTTGAAAGATGTCGCGTTGTCTGTCGCGCTGGTCGCCCAGTTTGCGCCATTGAAGTACTGCACCGTGGCTGTCAATGGCAGGGCCAGCCTCTCCGACCCATACGCATTGGGCAACCTGATGCGGCCATTGGCCACTTTCAAACCGCCTTCCACTGTGCCCGAGGTGCGCAGCGACGTTACGGTGTCAGCGTCGACAGCGCGAAAGTACGCGTCTACAGGAGCGGTTGTGGTGGTGCCCAACGCGTAGCTTGGCTGGGCACTGGCGACACCCGCCGTAAAGCCCGTGGCTGCCAGACTGGTGTTGGCCAGGGTCCCGCTTCCGGGGTTGGCAACGCCAGCGCTACTCGGCGCACTCCAGGCGCTGAGCGTGGTTGCTTTGGCAAAGACGCCGCTGTAATTCGCCGTGGTGCCCCCCGCAGAATTTTCGGCGGTAACCATCAAGGAAAATGGTTGATTGGCATAAAGCAAGCCGTTGGCACCCGATGTATTTGCAGGGCAAGTCAAGCCAGATGGACAAGAAATAGGTGCCGTGCTCTGCACAATGGCCGTGTCAAAGTGGTCTGGAACAAAACGACCAAGCGACGCCGCCGTGGCGTTACCAATGTTGCATCCATATTTGCCGCCCACCAGGACGTCGGAAAAGCTGCCTGCAATACAGTCGCCGTTGGCATTGCTATCGACCGATGTGAATGAGGGGCTGGTGTTGTCATAGAAAGCTCCCGCTGCTAAATACAGGTAACCCACCTCGCTGTACGTGGCATTTCCAGTGGGTTGCGTAGCCGGATTGGTCGCCAGCGTAGCCGGTGTCAATGTGCCCAGCGTGCCACCCGCCGCTGCGCTGGTCACTTGCGATGTGGTTTGCGCGCTCAATTTGGAGGTGTCCAGCGTCAGCGTACCCGCATAGTTGGTGCCGGTGGTGGTTGATGCCTGGAGCGTAAATCCAACACCTGCTTTCACCACAGGAGAGGCCGTGGCAGCATTGGCAGCAGGGGGAGGGGCCGCAGTGGCAGTCGTGGCCAAAGATACTGCGGAGGGACGAATCGCAAAGTTGTCCACCGAGCAGGCTTTGGCAATTGCGGGCGTGGTGGTGGTATCGGTCACACGGCAACGAACATTCTGGTACGCGTTGGCTACCGTAAAACTATACGACTTGCGCCCCGCGTCAATGGCTCCAAAGCTCTGTATCACGCTCACTGCAGGGCTCAATGCGCTGCGCGAAGCACAGGCGGTAGCCCCCGTCCCATCGACCAGCTCCACCGTGAC
>JANOLC010000227.1:0-12735 GCA_031419575.1 Burkholderiales bacterium
TACCCGCAGCGGTCGCGAGTTGCTTGAGGCGAATGGCGGTGGCCAGACCACCGGGGCCACCGCCCACCACCACCACGTCGTATTCCATGGATTCGCGCGGGCCGTGTTGGGCCAGAATGTCTTGGTTTGTCATGGAAGTTCACTCAAGGTTGATTGGTTCTATTGGCTTTGGGCGTGCCAGATTTGAGGCCGATTTTATTCGCTGGCATCAAACTGCACTGTCACAATAGTCTTCGTTCTTACCTTTCGTGGAGTCTCTCTAAATGGCGTACAGCATTGATCTTTCTGGCCGAGTGGCCTTTATAACGGGCGCATCCAGTGGCTTGGGCGCGCAGTTTGCCAAAACCTTGTCGCGTGCAGGTGCCGCTGTGGTGTTGGCCAGCCGCCGGGTTGAAAAGCTCAAAGAACTTCGCGCTCAAATTGACGGTGAGGGCGGCGATGCCCATGTGATGGAGCTGGACGTGACCGACCACGACTCTATCAAGGCCGCCGTGGCCCACGCCGAAACCGAAGTGGGTTCGATTGATATTCTGGTCAATAACTCGGGTGTCAGCACCACACAGCGCATTCAGGATGTCAGCGAGGATGACTTTGATTTCTTGTTCAACACCAACGTCAAGGGCGCTTTTTTTGTCGCGCAAGAAGTGGGCAAACGCATGCTGGCCCGCGCACAGGGCTCGGCCCCCGGCCACTTCACGGGTGGACGCATCATCAACATTGTCTCGATGGCAGGGCTCAAGGTTTTGCCCAAAATTGGCGTGTATTGCATGAGCAAGGCGGCCATCGTCCAGATGACCAAGGCGATGGCCTTGGAATGGGGTAAGTTTGGCATCAATGTCAACGCTATTTGCCCTGGCTACATGGACACCGAAATCAACCACCAGCACCTGCAAACCGAAACCGGTCAAAAGCTGGTGCAAGTGCTGCCGCGCAAACGCTTGGGCCAGCCCAAAGACTTGGACGCGCTGCTGGTGATGTTGTGCTCGGATGAGAGCCATTTCATCAACGGGGCGGTGATTGCAGCGGATGACGGCTTCGGTATTTAGGACTCCACAGATAAAAATCTTGTTGAAATGTACAAGGGCATAGCTGCCGGCCTGGGTGCTGGCGCGCTGTGGGGCCTGGTGTTCATCGCGCCGCGCATCACACCAGGTTTGTCGTCGGTCGATCTGATGGCCGGGCGCTACCTGAGCTACGGCGTGGTGTCAGCCGTTTTCATACTGCTGACCCTGCGCACTCGCAAGCTGCCAACACTGAACCAAGCCCTTGCCGCCGTGGGTTTGAGCATTTTGGGCAACACCGGTTATTACCTGTTGTTAGCGCTGGCTATTCAAGACACGGGTACCGAAGTGCCTACGCTGATCATCGGCCTGATCCCCATCTGGATGATGCTGCTGGGCAAGCCCATAGGCCTGAAGTGGGGAACTCTGATGCCCGGTTTGTTGCTGACTCTGGGAGGCTTGGGGCTGATGATGTGGACGCAAACCACAGGCCAACTGTCTGGCACAGCAGCGAATTTGGCACCACCCGGCCATCAATATTGGCAGGGTGTGGCGTTTGCTGTCACCGCGATGGTGTTGTGGACAGCGTTCGGCCTGCTCAACTCGGCTTGGCTGAAGCAGCACACTGACGTCAACGCCACCGACTGGGCCAATTGGCTAGGTGTGGCCACGGGTGTGGGGGCTGTGGGGCTCTGGTTTTTCACAGGTTCACCATCAAAAGAACTGCTAGTCCTTGAAAACAGGGCATTCTTAGCTGCTATTTGCATAGCAACCGGCATCGGCTCGGCCTGGGTGGCCACCATCCTGTGGAACATTGCCAGCCAGCGTTTGAGCGCCAGCCTGTGTGGTCAGCTGATCGTGAGCGAGACCGTGTTTGCGCTACTCTATTCTTATGCGTGGGATGCGCAATGGCCCAGTCTTTTGCAGTTGATGGCCTGCGTGTTGTTTGTGATGGGCATCCTCGCGTCGATTCGCGCCCACCGATAGTTGTTGTCACCCGTCAAGCGACCCTGCCGACTGGCTTCTGGTGAGCTAACTGGCTATTCAACGCACCACGCGATAACTATCCGCGTTGGCCTGCAACCAGCCATCGGCCAGCGCCATTGACGTTGGTTGTGCATGCTCTTGGTTGGGGTGAAAGTCGCGTTTGAAATACTGCAACAGCGGGCCGGTGCAGCGCCACACAAAGCCGTCTTTGCCCAGCAGAAACTTGACAACGCTCCACCAGGTGGCGGGTTTGAACAGACTGCCGTCGTGCCACAGATTTAGCACAGTTTGGCGAACGCAATCCAGTGCAAACAGCACCAGCGCGTACAAGTACCAGCGAATGCGCCATTTGTAGTTGCCGCCCAACGCAATGTACAAGTCAAAGGCCACCGCGCGGTGCTCGGTTTCTTCAGCGGCGTGCCAGCGCCACAGCGTACGCATGCGAGGCTCAGCTGCCTCAAACCACCTGCCGTAGCGCAGCGTGCCGTCGGCAAATACAGCCGTGCAATGCTCATACGCTGCCGTGACGGCCAGCAGATGCAAGGGGCGCAATTTGTGGGCATAGCCCCACTCGATGCGGCGCGTGGCCCAGTGCTGCCAGCGGTTGTCCAAACCTTGTTTTTGCAATTGCTCGTTATACAGACCGTGCACATGGCGATGCGTGGCTTCCTGGCCGATGAACTGCGCGACATTAGCGTGCAGGGCTGCGTGCTCAGGCGTATCAGGCAGCAAGGCCAAGCCATTTCGGACCGAGTCGATAAAAGACTGCTCACCCACGGGGAAGCTCATCGACAGCGCGTTGTAATACTGGCTCAAAAATGCATCACCACCGTGCCAGTGGCGATTAAAGCCCCTGGACAAATCAACCTCCAATTTGCGGATGGTCAGTGGTGTCATGTTTTTAATTTTGGGGTACGCCCCATCAGGTAGAACTCGGAGTTGGGCAGCATGTTGCTGAAGGACGCCATGCGATTGGACAGGCCAAAAAACGCGGTGATGGCGGCTATGTCCCAGATGTCTTCGTCGTCGAAACCGTGAGCGTGCAGAGGCGCGAAGTCAGCGTCGTTCACTTCGTCTGAGTGCAGGCAGACCTTCATCGCAAAGTCGAGCATGGCGCGCTGGCGCTCGGTGATGTCAGCCTTGCGGTAGTTCACGGCCACTTGGTCGGCCACCATGGGTTTTTTCTCATGGATTCGCAAAATGGCACCGTGCGCCACCACGCAATACAGACAATTATTGGCGGCGCTGGTGGTGGTGACGATCATCTCGCGGTCGCCCTTGGTAAGGTTGCTGGTGCGGCCCACAGACTCGGGCACCATCAGCGCGTCGTGGTAGGCGAAGAACGCGCGCCACTCGGCCGGGCGGCGGGCAAAGGCTAAAAACACGTTCGGCACAAACCCCGCCTTGGCTTGAACTTCCAGCACTTTGGCTTTGATGTCCTCAGGCAGGTCGTTCAGTTCAGGGACGGGGTAGCGCGTCATGGTGTTTGCTTTCGATCAGTCTTACTCAGGTGGTCGCGGCTTCCAGTGCGGCGTTGAACGTCGCGCTGGGGCGCATCACGGCCGTCGTTTTAACCATGTCAGGCAAGTAGTAGCCGCCAATGTCAGCTGGCTTGCCCTGCACGGCTTTGAGCTCGTCCACAATCTTTTGCTCGTTGTCCGTTAGTGCTTTGGCCAGCGGCGCAAAGTAAGTTTGCAAGGCCGGGTCCTGCGTCTGTGCGGCCAGTTCTTGGGCCCAGTACATGGCCAGGTAAAACTGGCTGCCACGGTTGTCCAACTGGCCAGTTTTGGGCGATGGGTTCTTGTTGTTGTCCAACAATTTACCCGTGGCTGCATCCAGCGTTTTGGCCAACACTTGGGCTTTGGCGTTGTGGGTTTTCAGCCCCAAGTCTTCCAGCGACACGGCCAGCGCCAGGAACTCGCCCAGCGAATCCCAGCGCAAGTGGTTTTCTTCAATCAATTGCTGCACGTGCTTGGGGGCCGAGCCACCCGCACCGGTCTCATACATGCCGCCACCCGCCATCAACGGCACGAGAGACAGCATCTTGGCGCTGGTGCCCAGTTCCATGATGGGGAACAGGTCGGTCAGGTAATCACGCAGGATGTTGCCGGTGGCGCTGATGGTATCCAGGCCACGCACCACGCGTTCCAGCGTGTAACGCATGGCGCGCACCTGGCTCATGATCTGGATGTCCAGGCCCACGGTGTTGTGCTCATGCAGGTACATCTTGACCTTGGTGATGAGCTGTGCCTAGTGCGGGCGGTAGGCATCCAGCCAGAACACAACCGGCATGCCCGAGTTGCGCGCGCGGTTGACCGCCAGCTTGACCCAGTCGCGAATTGGTGCGTCTTTCACCTGGCACATGCGCCAGATATCGCCTTCCCCCACGTCCTGGCTCAACAATACTTCGCCGGTGGCCAGGTCAACAATGTTGGCGATGCCGTCTTCGGTAATCTCAAAAGTCTTGTCGTGTGAACCATATTCTTCGGCCTGTTGGGCCATCAAACCCACATTGGGCACAGTGCCCATGGTTTTGGGGTCAAAGTTACCGTGCCATTTGCAGAAGTTAATGATCTCTTGGTAAATGCGGGCAAAGGTGGACTCGGGCATCACGGCCTTCACGTCTTTGAGGCGGCCATCGGCCCCCCACATCTTGCCGCCGTTGCGGATCATGGCGGGCATGGACGCGTCCACAATGATGTCATTGGGAGAGTGGAAGTTGGTGATTCCCTTGGCAGAGTCCACCATCGCCAGCTCGGGGCGACCCTCATGGCAGGCGTGCAGGTCGCGCTTGATTTCGTCTTGCTTGCTTTGGGGCAGTGTCGCCACTTTCTCGTACAAATTGGCCATGCCGTTGTTGACGTTCACACCCAGCTCTTCAAAGAGCTTGCCGTGTTTGGCGAATGCATCTTTGTAGAAAATCTTGACGCAGTGGCCAAACACGATGGGGTGGGACACCTTCATCATGGTGGCTTTGACATGCAGCGAGAACATCACGCCGGTCTTGTAGGCGTCGTCGATTTCCTTTTCATAAAACTCGACCAGCGCCTTTTTGCTCATGAACATGCTGTCGATGACCTCGCGGTCCAACAGCGACACCTTTTGCTTGAGAACCACTGTTTTGCCACTTTGGGTGACCAGTTCCATCTTCACATCACGCGCTTTGTCCAGCGTGATCGACTTCTCGCCATGGTAGAAATCGCCGACGTGCATGTGTGAAACGTGCGAGCGTGATGCCTGGCTCCATTCCGCCATTGAATGCGGGTTTTTGCGGGCGTATTCTTTCACGGCTTTGGGTGCGCGGCGGTCAGAGTTGCCTTCGCGCAGCACGGGGTTTACTGCGCTGCCCGTGCATTTGGAGTAGCGGGCGCGAATGGCCTTGTCCTCATCCGACTTGGGCGCCTCGGGGAAGTCAGGGATGGCGTAGCCCTTGGCTTGCAGCTCCTTGATGCAGGCAATCAATTGGCCTACTGAGGCGCTGATGTTGGGCAGCTTGATGATGTTGGTGTCGGGCAGCAGGGTCAGGCGGCCCAGTTCGGCCAGGTTGTCAGGCGCTTTTTGTGCGTCGGTCAAAAACTCGGGAAACTCACCCAACACGCGGGCTGCCACTGAGATGTCACTGCTGACCACATCGATACCCGCCGGTGCTGCAAAGGCCCGAATCACGGGCAGCAACGAGCAGGTGGCCAGCATGGGCGCTTCGTCTGTCAGGGTGTAAATGATTTTTGATTTTTGAGCAGCCACTTGGAGTCCTTTTATGCGTTAAATCTGATGCGTTAAATCTCACGCGTTAAACAGTTGTGTGCACCGCTGATGGCGGCTGAGCTTGAGTCTACTTTATGAGCCTTGCCCATTTGCTGACGGGCGCAGGCGTTAGTTGGAGAATTTTCACGGCGAAATGATCGGCAGTTTGGGGAAATAGCTGCGGTAGCGCACAGCATCGCGCGTTAGCAATTGCAAACCGTTAACCAAGGCGTGGGCCCCAATGTAGAAGTCAGGCATGGGCGATGTTTTGGCCCCCAGCGCCTGACGGTAGATTTTGAAAGCCTGGCCCGCCAAAAAGGCAGCGTCCCACGGCAAGGCCTGGCGCACGAGTGGCAGCCCGGCAAGTGCGGCCTCCAGGTCGGCGGCGCGCTCAAAACGGGGGCTCAACTCGGCCAGGATGAGCGGGTTGATGACCAGTGGGGCCATGCTGCCGCACTGGTCGAGTTGGTCGAGCGACCAGTCTGCCCACTTCGGGTCGTCGGCCAGCACATCGATAAGGATGCAGCTGTCAACCAGCGTGCCGGCAATAGAAGGGTTGCGCAGGTAGCGAGCGTCGGGCTCACGCACCTGTAGCGGTTCGGAGACGGCCTGGCCGGTGTGAAGCACCACGGCCTAACCCCGCAGAAAGGCCATGAATTCGTCCGTGCCCATGCCCTTGAACTGGGCCGCATTGGCGCTGCCCCGCACCCGCTCAAAGGCCGTGCGCAGGCTGGCTGTGGGCGTCACTACCGGGCGAATGATGACCTCGCCATTGGCGCGCACTTCAAACTCCACCTCGCTATGCGGATGCAGCCCCGCTTGCTCACGCACGGACTGCGGAATGGTGACTTGGCCTTTGCTCGTGATCTTCATAATTCTTACTACTTTAAGTAAGAATCTTACTTCTTTCGAGTCCCTGGGTGTTGTCTCAAACTGCCTAAAGCCAAAATATTTAACAAAATCACCTCATAGTCCCCGCCAACTATGAATAGTTTGCTATAAAAAATGTAGTATCCATCAGCGTTGTGCGCCAGCACACAGCCAGCATACCTGTGCCAGCGACAATCCTCAATCGCCTCGGTGAACGCCCTTCACCGACTTGCCCCTCACCCGAAAGCCCCCCATGGCCAGTAGCCTTCTTGCCTTGATTGACGACATTGCCACCATCCTGGATGACGTGGCGCTGCTGACCAAAGTGGCGGCCAAAAAGACTGCTGGGGTGTTGGGCGATGACTTGGCGCTTAACGCGCAGCAGGTGGCGGGCGTCAAGGCGGAGCGAGAGCTGCCGGTAGTGTGGGCGGTGTGCAAGGGCTCGTTTGTGAACAAGGCGATTTTGGTGCCTGCCGCCTTGCTGATCAGCGCTTTTATCCCTTGGGCGGTGACGCCCTTGCTAATGGTTGGCGGGGCATTTTTGTGCTTTGAGGGGTTTGAAAAACTGGCCCATAAATACCTGCACAGCAGCGACCAAGATGCCGCGCACCATGAGGAGCTGGTCAATACGCTAGCCCATTCGACGGTGGATTTGGTGGCGCTGGAGGCCGACAAAATCAAGGGAGCGGTGCGAACTGACTTTGTGCTGTCTGCTGAGATCATTGCCATCACGCTGGGCACCGTGCAGACTAGCCCGTTCCTGACGCAGGTGACGGTGCTCAGCGGCATTGCGCTGCTAATGACCGTGGGCGTTTACGGTTTGGTGGGCTGCATCGTCAAGCTTGACGATGGCGGGCTGTACCTCAGCCAAAAGACAGGGCAGGGTGCCTGGCTTGATTGGCAGCGCGGATTGGGCCGGGCGGTGCTGAAGGTGGCGCCTTACCTGATGAAAGGCCTGTCGGTTGCGGGCACCATCGCCATGTTTTTGGTGGGCGGTGGCATTTTGACCCACGGTGTGTTGGTGCTGCGCCACTGGATTGAACATACCAGCGCGCTGGCTGGGCCAGTGCTGGCACCCGTGGTGTCCATGGGCTTGGACGGCGCGGTGGGCGTTGCGGCGGGTGCGTTGGTGCTGGCGGGGGTGACCGGAGTTCAACGCGTCGTCAGCGCCTGCGCCACCCCCGGTCGCCCCAAGTAACAGCCCTGAAACGTATCGCAGCCGTTGTCAGCCCAAAAGTTGCGCTGCTCAGGGGTTTCACGCCCCCGGCAATCACCGTCAGGCGTTCACCCGGCCATCAACCGGTTCACCAATTCGCCCGTGGTGGCGGCCTTGTACTTGCGCATTAGCCGGGCACGGTAGATCTCCACCGTGCGATGGCTGATGCCCAGGCTGCGGCCCATCTGCTTGCTGGTCTGGCCGTCCAGCAAATAGGCGGCGACTTCGCGCTCACGGGCGGTCAGCTCTGCTTTCACCGGGCGGCGGGAGCTTAAATCTTCAAACGTCCAGATGCCGGCCTCATGCGGCGCATCACGGATGAGTGCCCGCCCGGTGACGTGGCACCAGAAGGTGTCGCCTTTGAAGCGGCCGTCCACCCGTTTCATGATGCGGTCATCGGCGTAGGTTCCACTGCGGTTCAAAATAGGGGCAATGCGTGCGCCGGTGCGCTCAAACTCGTCGGCGCTGGGGTACAGCAGTTGAAACGATTGCCCTATCAGTTGCTCGCGGGTGGCCCCAAACATCTCGCACACATGCTGGTTGCAGTCCACGATAGCTCGGTTGCGCGACAGCACCAAGCCCACTGGCGCCAGGTCAAACGCCAGGCGATAGTCAATGTCCATTGCCGCTTTTATCGTGTCGATGGGCTGGGTGTTGATAGGGTTGGTCATTACGAAAAACTACGTATGTAATTACGTAGTATCGTAGTGCCACTGGTTTAATTTTTTGGTTTTATAGGAGAACTCTCAAGTGAACAAAATTTATCCAAGCGCCGCCAAAGCGCTGGAAGGCATCATCCAAGACGGCCAGTTGCTGGGCGTGGGCGGCTTCGGTCTGTGCGGCATTCCTGAGGCGCTGATTGACGCGCTCAAAGACACAGGTGCGCAAAACCTCACTGCCATTTCCAACAACGCCGGTGTTGACGGCTTTGGCCTGGGCAAGTTGCTGGAAACCCGCCAGGTAAAAAAGATGATTTCCAGCTACGTGGGCGAAAACAAAGAGTTCGAACGCCAGTACCTTGCTGGCGAATTGGCCCTGGAATTCACCCCCCAAGGCACGCTGGCCGAGAAGCTGCGCGCTGGCGGCGCGGGCATCCCCGCGTTCTTCACCAAAACCGGCGTGGGCACGCTGGTAGCCGAAGGCAAAGAGCTGCGCGATTTTGATGGCGAAACCTATGTGATGGTGCGTGCTTTGGTGCCCGACGTCTCACTGGTTAAAGCCGCTGTGGCCGATTAATCCGGCAACCTGCGTTTTCACCTGACGGCGCGCAACTTCAACCCGGCCGTGGCCATGGCGGGCAAGGTGTGTGTGGTGGAGGTTGAAGAGATTGTGGAGGTGGGTGACATCGCCCCGGACGACATCCATTTGCCCGGTATATACGTGCACCGCATTGTGCTGAACGCCACGCCCGAGAAGCGCATCGAGAAGCGCACCATCACCGAAACCAAGGGAGCCTGAACATGAGCTGGAATCAAGACCAAATGGCCGCGCGTGCGGCGCACGAACTGGAAGACGGGTTTTATGTGAATCTGGGCATTGGCATCCCGACCCTGGTGGCCAACCATGTGCCCGCCGACAAGGAAGTCTGGCTGCAATCCGAGAACGGCATGCTGGGCATTGGCCCGTTCCCCACCGAGACGCAAGTGGATGCCGACCTGATCAACGCAGGTAAGCAAACCGTCACCACCATCAAAGGCAGCAGTATTTTTGGCAGCCACGACAGCTTTGCCATGATTCGCGGCGGCAAAATTAACCTGAGCATTCTGGGTGCCATGCAGGTTAGCGAAAAAGGTGACCTGGCCAACTGGATGATTCCCGGCAAGATGGTCAAAGGCATGGGTGGCGCGATGGACCTGGTGGCGGGTGTGAAACGCGTCATCATTTTGATGGAGCACGTGGCCAAAAAGAAAGACGGCACCGAAGACATGAAGATACTGAAAAATTGCACTCTTCCGCTTACCGGCGTGGGCGTGGTGGACCGCATCATTACCGACCTGGCCGTGATGGACGTAACGCCCGAAGGCTTGAAAGTGATCGAGATGGCGCCTGGGGTCACGCGCGAGGCGTTGCAGGCGAAAACAGGTGTGACACTGCTCTGAAGTAGCAGCTGCCTTCCAATTCCAGATCGGCGCGAGAGAAGGCCCGCCGACGCAGGCAGTGCTTCAGCACGGCAATGGGAGTGGTGCCGTCACCTTCTCAAAACGGGGTGCGAGAAGGCGCGCCGACGCAGACAGTGCTTCAGCACGGCCAGGAGGTGCAACGCCCTATCACGCCGTTTTGAGAAGGAGACTGGAGCGGGTGAGGGGAATCGAACCCCTGTTATTTGCTTGGGAAGCAAGAGTCCTGCCATTGAACGACACCCGCCTGAGTGTCTCTGGCCTCAAGTTTACTTCAGCACATCCCCGATACACAGGTACTTCAACTCCACGTAATCATCCATCCCGTGGTGCGAGCCCTCACGGCCCAGGCCCGATTGTTTCACCCCGCCAAACGGCACGTGTTCGGTCGCCAGAATACCGACGTTGATGCCAACCATGCCGTACTCCAGCGCCTCGCTCACTCGGAAAATGCGGCCCACATCGCGGCTGTAGAAGTAGCTGGCCAGGCCGAACTCGGTGGCGTTGGCGGCATCTACCGCTTCCTTTTCCGTCTTGAAGCGGAACACCGGCGCGAAAGGGCCGAAGGTTTCTTCTTTGGCGCACAGCATGTCGGCGGTGGCTTCTGACAACACGGTCGGTTCAAAAAACTGGCCCTGCAATTTGTTGCCACCAACGGTGAGCTTGCCGCCTTTGGCAATCGCGTCGGCGACGTGCCGCGTGACTTTGTCCACCGCGGCATCTTCAATCAAGGGGCCTTGCATCACGCCGTCTTCAAAGCCGTTGCCCACCTTGAGCGCCTTGACCTTGGCGCTGAATTTGGCGACGAACTGGTCGTACACGCCCTCCTGCACGTAGAAACGGTTGGCGCACACGCAGGTCTGGCCGGCGTTGCGGTATTTGCTGGCCATGGCGCCTTAAACGGCCGAGTCAATGTCGGCATCGTCAAACACGATGAAGGGCGCGTTGCCGCCCAGTTCCAGCGACATTTTTTTCACGGTCGGCGCGGACTGCGCCATCAAAATGCGCCCCACTTCGGTGGAGCCGGTGAAGCTGATGTGGCGCACCACGTCGCTGGCGCAAAGCACCTTGCCGATGGCAATCGAGTTGTCGCTGTCGGCGGTGATCATGTTCAACACGCCTGCGGGAATGCCGGCCCGAATCGCCAGTTCTGCTGCTGCCAGCGCAGTCAGCGGCGTGAGTTCAGCAGGCTTGATGATGACCGTGCAGCCCGCAGCCAGGGCGGGGGCAACCTTGCGAGTGATCATCGCCAGCGGGAAGTTCCACGGCGTGATCGCCGCGCACACGCCGATGGGTTGCTTCACCACCATCAGGCGGCGGTTGTTGTCAAACGTGGGCAGCGTCTCGCCGATCACGCGCTTGGCCTCTTCGGCAAACCATTCCACAAAACTCGCGCCATAGGCGATCTCACCCTTGGCCTCCGCAAAGGGCTTGCCTTGCTCGGCCGTCATGATGCGCGCCAGGTCTTCCTGGTTCGCCATCAGCAAATCAAACCATTTGCGCAAGATGATGCTGCGCTCCTTGGCGGTTTTGGTGCGCCAGGCCGGCCATGCAGCGTTGGCTGCGGTAATCGCAGCTTCAGCATCCGCAGGCCCCAAATTCGCTACGTCCGCCAGCTTGCGGCCGTTGGAGGGGTCGAGGATGTCAAAACGGCTCTTGCCGGGCTGCCATTGGCCGTTGACCAGTGCATCGGTTTTGAGCAGGCTCGGGTCATTGAGCAGCGAGAGGGGAGAGGTCTTCATGTCCATGGGGGTTCCTTTGACGGTGGGGATGGAGTGCTAAAATCTGGTTGAACCAACCAATTTAATTTACATTGTTAGGAGTTGCCATGCAATCAGTCGGGCTATTTAATGCCAAAACGCATTTGAGCGAATACGTGTTGCGTGCCGAGGCGGGCGAGGAGGTCATCATCACCCGGCACAACAAACCTGTCGCCAAGATTGTGCCATTCAATGCCAAAGAGGAGGCGGCGAAAATCCCGAAGTTTGTGCAGCGCACCTTCAATATGGGGGGGCTGCTGGTTGCGGAAACGAATATGAATCATTTGGCAGCGGAGCTTGAGGATATGGAATTCATAAAATTGAATGCTCGCCTTCAGCGTGAAGCCAGAAAAATGTCAACTCGCAAATGAAACTGCCAGACACCAACGTTCTTGTCAATTCAGTCAACGAATTCAGTCCCGGGAAAAAACAGGCTGCAAAATGGATGGAAGCAGCGTTTGACGACAATGCAGGCGTTGGATTTTCATGGTTGGCATTGGTTGGCTTTATGAGAATTTCAACGCGGCGCGGAATCCTGGAGGCCCCGCTTCCAGCAGAGGTCGCGCTTGCATTGATGGATGTCTGGATTTCGCACCCACGGGCCCGGATTCTGCATCCTACCGAGCGGCACGGGGACATCATTGCAAGACTTCTACTCGTCGCCGGAACGGCAGGCAACTTAACCAATGATGCACACCTGGCTGCGCTTTCAATTGAATATGACGCAACCATTGGCACTTTTGACAAAGACTTCAAGCGCTTTCCAAGTGTGAAATTTGATTTGCTCAGACCAACACCAACCCCCTGATTTTGAACTACCGACATGACCGATCCCAAAATGACCGATCCCAAATTTCCTCCCGCCTTCACCACCGGAATCAGCTCTGCGCCCACGCCTTCCTTCTCTGTCGCCGACATCCGCAAAATCTTCCTCGATTTCTTCGCGTCCAAGGGCCACACGGTGGTGCCATCGAGCTCGCTCGTGCCCGGCAACGACCCGACGCTGATGTTCACCAACTCCGGCATGGTGCAGTTCAAGG
>JANOLC010000228.1:0-11337 GCA_031419575.1 Burkholderiales bacterium
GTCGCAAGCGCTGAAAGAGCGACTCAGTTTTATTGAAAAAATCACCAGCCGCGTGCCGGGCCTGGTCTACCAGTTCAGGTTGCGGGCCGATGGCACCTCGCACTTCCCGTTTGCTTCCGGGGCCATGCCTGATCTGTTTGGATTGAAGCCGTCCGATGTGGTGACCGATGCCACGGCGGCCTTCATGAAAGTTCACCCGGAAGATCTGCCTATCGTGCGCAAAGCGGTCATCGACTCTGCCACCCACCTGACACCCTGGCGCAGCGATTTCCGCGTGGTGAAACCCGACGGGCAGTGGCTTTGGTTGAGAGGCGACAGCCTGCCCGATCGTCAGCCCGACGGCTCGGTCATCTGGCATGGCTTCATGAGCGATATCACCCAGCGCAAGATGGAGCAGGCGGCGTTGACCGAGAGCGAAACGCGTTTCCGCAACCTGACCTCGCTGTCCTCAGACTGGTATTGGGAGCAAGACGATCATTTCAGGTTTGTGCGCATTGATGGTCGGGTCTTTGACGGTGAAGCTCGGCCCGTAGATGCCTTAATTGGCAAAACCCGCTGGGACGACGGTAGCTACGGGTTGAGCGACGAGCAGTGGGAGGAGCATCGCCGCGCGCTGGTCGCGCATGAGACGTTTCGCAATCTGGAGATGCAGCACGTCAGCGGTGGGCAGGTGTTTTGGGCGTCCATCAGTGGCATGCCCATTTTTGATGCCGCAGGCGCATTCAAGGGTTACCGGGGTATTGGGCGCGATATTTCCGAGCAAAAGCACAGCGAGGACGAGGGGCAGCGCCTGGCGTTTTATGACACCTTGACTGGCCTGCCCAACCGCCGCTTGCTGCTCAACCGCCTGTCGCAAGGCCTGGTCGCCAGCGCGCGCAACCTCCAGCGCGGGGCGTTGCTGTTCATTGATCTGGATAACTTCAAAGACCTGAATGACACGCTGGGCCACGACGTGGGCGACCAGCTGCTGGAGAAGGTGGCCAACCGCTTGGTCACCTGTATCCGTCAGGGCGACACCGTGGCCCGTTTTGGTGGCGATGAGTTTGTCGTCATGCTTGAGGGCCTGAGCACTGAGGTGCATGAGGCGGTGGCCCAGGTCACCGTGGTGGGGGAGAAGATTTTGTCCAGCATGAACCTGGCGTTCCCACTCGTGGGCAAGCTGCACTACAGCACGCCCAGTATTGGCATTGCACTGTTCAGCGGGCAAAACCAGACGGTGGACGAGTTGCTGAAGCGCGCCGATCTGGCCATGTACCAAGCCAAGGGGGCAGGGCGCAACACCTACCGCTTTTTTGACCCCGAGATGCAGGCCGCTGTGGCCCTGCGCGCCGCGCTGGAGGTGGATTTACGCCACGGCCTGGAGCGTGAGGAGTTGCTGCTGTACTACCAGCCGGTGGTCAACCAGCGCGGTCAGGTCACTGGGGTTGAGGCGCTGGTGCGCTGGCGTCATCCCGTGCGCGGCATGGTCTCGCCCGCTGATTTCATCCCCGTGGCCGAACAAACCGGGTTGATTCTGCCCCTGGGCCAATGGGTGCTCAAAACGGCCTGCGCTCAGTTGCTCACCTGGAGCCTGAGCACGCAAACTGATGAGCTGACCATGGCAGTCAACATCAGCGCACGCGAGTTTCGCCAGCCGGAGTTTGTGGCGCATACGCTGGACGTGGTGAACCGCAGCGGGGCTAACCCCCAGTTGCTGAAGCTGGAGCTGACAGAAAGCCTGCTGTTCACCGACGTGCACGACGTGATCGGCAAGATGGACGCCTTGCGCGCGGCGGGGGTGACATTCTCGCTGGATGACTTTGGCACCGGCTACTCGTCGCTGTCCTACCTGAAGCGCCTGCCGCTGGATCAGCTCAAAATTGACCAGTCGTTTGTGCGCGATGTGCTGACCGACCCTAACGACGCGGCCATCGCCAAAACCATCGTGGCGCTGGCGCAAAGCTTGGGCTTGTCTGTGGTGGCAGAAGGGGTGGAGACTGAGGGCCAGCGAGACTTTTTGATCGACCACGGCTGCCAGTCGTTTCAAGGCTACCTGTTTGGGCGGCCGGTGCCCATCGATCAACTCAACCTGGAGTACGTCGCCGGTGGGTTTTCGATGACGCTGCCTTATTCAATTTGATAGCAAACTATTGATATTTGACGAGGACTTTAGGCACTTTTCGTGCCTAAATTTTGATTCTTAACTATTCAGAGTCGATGCGGCTTGCCGCCACCGACATCTTGTCCGTCACACCCGCAAATTTGCTGTATTTGCCAATTAACCCCACCATCTGGCCGTAAATTTTGGGGTTGCCCGCCAGGCATTCTTTCTGGTCCAAAAAGTTGGCCTCACCAGTGAAGTTGCCCACCAATCCACCAGCCTCAGTCACCAGCAGCGAGCCTGCGGCCATGTCCCAGGGTTGCAGCCCGGCTTCAAAAAAGCAGTCTGTGAAACCAGCGGCGACGTAGGCCAAATCCAGTGCCGCAGCACCAGGGCGGCGCAAACCCGCACAACGCGGCATCACTTCCGACAACATGCCCATGTAGGCCTTGAAGTCGTCACCGGGGCGAAATGGGAAGCCGGTGGAAATCAGGCTCTCCTGCATACGAATACGCTTGGACACGCGAATGCGGCGGTCGTTCATGAACGCGCCACGGCCTTTGGTGGCGGTGAACAGGTCGTTGCGGGTAGGGTCGTAAATGACGGCTTGCTCAATCTTGCCCTTGACCGCCAGCGCGATGCTGACGCAATAAACCGGCAAGCCATGGATGAAGTTGGTGGTGCCGTCCAGCGGATCAATGATCCAGACGAATTCTGAGTCTTTGGCGCCATGCTCTTGGCCCGATTCTTCAGCCAGAATGCCGAGGCCGGGGTAGGCCGTGAGCAGGGTCTCAATAATGGCCGCCTCGGAGGCCTGATCGACTTCGGTCACAAAGTCGTTGACCTGTTTTTGCGAAATCCTCACAGATTCAACGTCCAGCGCGGCGCGGTTGATGATGTTGCCAGCGGCGCGAGCGGCCTTGATGGCCACGTTGATCATGGGGTGCAGGTTGGGGGAGGCCATAAGTTGTACTGAAGAGCGGGGAGGGGACTGACAGGCGATGCTGGCAGCGACAATGGCACGATTTTAACCGCCCCACTTCATTCACCCCTTGGGAAACCCAGATGCCCCCGGACAACGCACCGCAGATCGCCACCCGCTTCATCTTGATCAACACCAGCCACGCCGGCAATGTGGGGGCGGCAGCGCGGGCCATGAAAACCATGGGCTTTGACGACATGGTGCTGGTCGCTCCGCGTTGGGCTAATGTGCTCAAACGTGAAGAAACTATTCAGCGCGCCAGTGGTGCCCTGGACGTGCTGGACAAGTGCCGCATCGTTGACACACTGGACGAGGCGCTCGACGGCATGACTCACCTCTGCGCCACCGCCATGACCCCGCGCGACTTCGGCCCACCCACCGTCACACCGCGCCCGCATTTCGAGTCGGTGATGCGGTCTCATCATGCGTCACTATCAAAAATAGAGCAAACTAATGATAAAGGACGGGGACTTGAGGCTGATTTAATGCCTGATGCTGGCATAGCCTTCCTGTTTGGCTCCGAGCGCTTTGGCATGCGCAACGAAGACGTCTACCGCTGCCACGCGTGTTTAAGCATCCCCAGCAACCCCAACTTTGGCTCGCTGAATATTGGCGCGGCGCTGCAAGTGATTGCCTATGAATGGCGGCTGGCGCTGGGCGGATTCGCCGATGCCGTTCGCCCTGAGCCCTTCGACGGGTTCAGAACAGGCTCTGTCGAAGGGTCTGCCGGTGCCCGTGCAGATACAAAAGCCGATGCTGCCCAAGTCGCTGGCCTGCTGGCCCACTGGGAGCAGTCCCTCACCGCCATGGGTTTCCTCAACCCCGCCGCACCCAAAAAACTCATGCCCCGCCTGAACCAGCTCTTCAATCGCGCAGGCGTGACGCAGGAAGAAATTCACATCCTGCGTGGCATTGCCAAGATGATGGCGCAGCAGGCCGTCCTTGGGTCGACTGCAGCAGATCAGTCAAAGGGCTAGACTTCGGGCTCTTCAACTGGATCACTATGTTCTCTCGCCTGCGCTCCGACATTCAATGCATTCTTGACCGCGACCCGGCTGCCCGCAGCACTTGGGAGGTCATCACGTGTTACCCCGGCCTGCACGCGGTGGTGTTGCACCGGCGGTCGCATTGGTTCTGGAACCATGGTTTCAAATGGCTGGGGCGGTTTGTGTCCCACATAGCGCGGTTTTTGACGGGGATCGAGATTCACCCGGGTGCCAAGCTGGGCGAGCGGGTTTTCTTTGACCATGCGATGGGTGTGGTGGTGGGTGAGACGGCAGAGATTGGCGACGGCTGCACCATTTACCAAGGGGTAACGCTGGGCGGCACCTCGCTGTACAAGGGCACCAAGCGCCACCCCACGCTGGGCAAAAACGTGGTGGTGAGTGCCGGGGCCAAAGTGCTGGGTGGCTTCACCGTGGGCGACAACGCCAAGATCGGCTCCAATGCGGTGGTCATCAAACCTGTGCCTGCGGGGGCCACGGCGGTGGGTATTCCGGCGCGCATCATCATGCCCAAAACGGTGGAAGCCAGTGGCGATGCGGCCATGGACAGCCGGTTTTCTGCCTACGGCATCACCGACGACGACGACCCGGTCAGCCAGGCCATGCGTGGGCTGATTGACACGGCGTCTGCGCAGGAGCACCAGATCGCGCTGCTGTGGCAATCGATTGAGAAGCTGTCCGCTAACCCGGGTTCGCGTGACTGTGTGCCGGGTGATGCGGCCTTGAACGAGTGCTTTGAGGCGGAGAGGCTCAATCAGCTGGTGGGTAAATAACCCTGACTAGCCGTGCGCGGGCCGTAGAGCGCCTTTGGGCCGGAAGGCCTTGCACACGGCGTCATCGGTTTCCAGGTAGGGGCCGCCAATCAAGTCCACGCAATACGGCACAGCTGCAAAAATACCTGCCATCAACGACTTGCCGTCGACGTCGCGCAGGCCTTCCAGCGTCTCGGCGATGGACTTGGGCTGGCCCGGCAGGTTGATGATCAGGCTCTTGTCGCGTATCACCGCGCACTGGCGTGACAGGATGGCTGTGGGTACAAATTTCAGGCTGATTTGGCGCATCTGTTCACCAAACCCCGGCATTTCCTTGTGGGCCACGGCCAGGGTGGCTTCGGGCGTTACGTCACGCAGGGCGGGGCCAGTGCCGCCGGTGGTCAGCACCAGCGAGCAACCCGCATCAACCAGCTCTATCAGGGCCTGACTGATCGTGGCTTGGTCGTCAGGGATCAGGCGGCCTTCAAATTCAATGGGGTTTTTCAAGGCGCGCGTCAACCAGTCTTTCAGGGCAGGCAGGCCTTTGTCTTCGTACACGCCGGTGGAGGCGCGGTCGCTGACGCTGACGATACCAATCTTGACCTTGTCAAAGGCCGCTTGTGAGGCCGTGTACGCGTCGCTCATGGCTTGTAAATCTGGTCATCAACGTCACCCGAGTCGTTTTCGGCCTGCGCATTCTCGGGTGACATCTGCCCGCGCACGATCTTGAAGATATCTCGGTAAGCACGGCCATGGCGGGGCGCCAAGCCCGGCTTCTCGGGTTTTGCATCTTTGCGGGCCTGACGAATCAGGGCGCGCAACTGCTGCGAATCCGTGGCGGGGAACTGGTCAACCCACTGGCCAAACGCGTCGTCTTCGCCAATCAACCGGTCGCGCCACAGTTGCGCCTGATGCAGCGCCAGGTTGTCAGACGCAGAGCCGCCGAGCTGATCGCCCAGGGCCTGCCGGATGGCAGCCAGCACGGTCTCGTCGATCAAGCGCATTTGCTTGCCAATGAACTGCATCTGGCGGCGTTTGCCTTCAAAGTTGGTGATGCGTTTGGCTTCAACCACCGCGTCTTTCAACTTCTCGGACAAGTCCAGCTTGGACATGAAGCTATCGCGCAGCGTGAGCAGGTCTTCACCCAGCTTTTGCAGCTCCAGGCTTTCCTTTTTTTGGTCGGTGCGGCTTTGGGTATCGGTGCCCTTGAGCTCTTTTTTAAGCTCAATGTCCAGCTCGCTGCCTTCGGCGACGAATTGGCCCTTGACGAAATAGCCTTTGGTGGGTTTGCGTGACATGCTGAATAAAACTCGAGTGAATGGGTCTTGGGGCGGTGGCTTGGCGACAGGTGGGTGGCTTACCGATGCCCTATAGGCGCGCCGTTTGGCTTAGCCAAGTATCATAGCGCCCGATATGAAGAAACCCAACACCCCCCGCGCCTCTGCTGCCAGCGCAGCGATCTCAACCCCCGAGCGAGGCTTTAGCTACAGTCGCCCCTTTTTCGCCGATCTGGTGGATACGGCCCTGAACCATGCCAAAAAGCTGGGTGCGACGGATGCGGGCGCTGAGGCCTCTGAAGGCTGCGGCCTGAGCGTGTCAGTTCGCAAGGGCGAGCTGGAAAACGTCGAGCGCAACCGCGACAAATCACTGGGTGTGACGGTGTACCTGGGCAAACGCCGTGGTAACGCCAGCACGTCAGACTTTTCCAAAGCCGCCATTCACCAGACCGTGCAAGCGGCCTATGACATTGCCCGTTTCACTGCCGAAGACCCTTTTGCTGCCCTGCCCGATGCCGCTGATGTGGTCCCTGAGGCCGAGCAGCGCACCGATCTGGATTTGTTTTACCCCTGGGCTGTCACCAGCGAGCAGGCCGCCGAATTGGCCATGGCCTGTGAAGCCGCAGCGCTCAAGACCAGCAAGCGCATCACCAACAGCGAAGGCGCGGGCGTGTCGGCCCAGCAATCACATTTTTTCACGGCGCATACCAATGGTTTTCGCGGTGGTTATGCCAGCTCACGCCATTCGATGTCGGTCTCGCCGATTGCGTCAAGCCCCGGGAAAAATGGCGACATGCAACGCGATGCCTGGTACAGCTCGCAGCGCAGTGCTGATGATTTGGCCTCGCCCGAGGCGATTGGCCGCTACGCTGCCGAGCGCGCTTTAAGCCGCCTCAAAGCCCGCAAAATTGCCACCACTGAATGCCCTGTGTTATTTGAGTCCCCGCTGGCCGCTGGCCTGCTGGGCGCGTTTGTGCAGGCCATCAGCGGTGGTGCGCTGTACCGCAAGAGCTCGTTTTTGCTGGACTCGCTGGGCAAGCAGGTGCTGCCCAAACACATCAACATTTTTGAAGACCCGTTCATCAAGGGCGGCAAAGGCAGTTCGCCATTTGACGAAGAGGGCGTGCGCGTGAAAGCGCGCTCCGTGGTGGATGCGGGCGTCGTTCAAGGTTACTTTTTGGGCAGCTACTCGGCCCGCAAACTGGGCATGAAAACCACTGGCAATGCCGGCGGGTCGCACAACCTGACACTGACATCGCGCCACACCAAAGCCGGGGATGACCTGGATGCCATGCTGCAAAAGCTGGGCACCGGCCTGTTTGTGACTGAGCTGATGGGCAGTGGCGTGAACTATGTGACGGGCGATTACTCGCGGGGTGCCAGCGGCTTCTGGGTCGAGAACGGAAAAATCGCGTTCCCGGTGCAAGAAATCACCATCGCTGGCAACATGAAGGCCATGCTCAAAGGCATTCAGGCCGTGGGCGCGGACACCTACAACTATGGTGCCAAGACGATTGGCTCTGTGTTGCTGGGCAAGATGAAAGTGGCGGGGAGCTAGCTGGCTAAAGCTGTCTTGACGGCAGCGGAGACTTGTCCCATGTCGGCCTTGCCCGCCAGCTTGGTTTTGACTGCACCCATCACTTTACCCATGTCGCCAGGGCCAGCAGCGCGACCCAGCTCTGCGGCCAGAGCGACGACGATGGCTCTGACTTCAACCAGCACTTCATCAGCGCTCAGGCGTTGCGGTAGATAGGCCTCCAGCACCACCAGCTCGGCCGACTCCTTGTCGGCCAAGTCCATGCGGTTGGCTGAAGTAAAGGCGGTAATCGAGTCCTTGCGCTGCTTCATCAGCTTGTCCACGATGGCCACCACTGCCACGTCATCGAGCACGATGCGTTCGTCCACCTCACGCTGTTTGATAGCGGCCAGCAGCAGGCGGATGGTACCCAGGCGCTCGCTGTCCTTGGCGCGCATGGCGTTCTTCATGTCTTCTGTGATTTGGTCTTTGAGTGCCATGGTGGGGCTCCTTTAAATGGACAAGAAAGTAACAACAAGGGTTCTGAAATGAAAAAAGCCCGCCTGAGCGTCCCCGGCGAGCTTGATTTGCCTTAAAGGCTGTTCGGACTCAGTCGGTCAGAACAGTTTTTTCGGCAATTGCATTGAGCGGATACGCTTGTAGTTGCGCTTGACGGCGGCTGCCTTCTTGCGCTTGCGCTCAGCGGTTGGCTTCTCGTAGAACTCGCGGGCGCGCAAGTCGGTCAGCAAGCCCAATTTTTCAATGGTGCGTTTGAAGCGGCGCAGAGCAACGTCAAACGGCTCGTTTTCTTTAACACGGATGGTGGTCATTAATTCAAAATTTCCGAAATTGTGCGCTTGATGGCCGACAAGAAGATCAGGCCTGCAGTCCATCTAGCGCGATAGTCCCCGTCTGTAACTAGTATTTGGCCGACGGGGCAATGCCAGCTTAGCCCAAGATTATAGCGTTTTGGTGGGCGTTTTTTGCAGTAACTTGGCCGCCAGACCCTGCGCACAGGCAAATCCGCTGGCCCAGGCCCACTGAAAGTTGTAGCCGCCCAGCCAGCCCGTCACGTCCACGACTTCGCCAATGAAATACAGCCCCGGCTGACGCGATTCCATCGTTTGACTGGACAACTCCCGCGTGTCAACGCCGCCTGCAGTGACTTCGGCTTTTTTATAGCCCTCGGTGCCGGTGGGTGTGATGTCCCAGCGGCTCAGGCGCTCAGCCAGATGCATCAAGGCTTTGTCCGTGGCCTCATTCACCGGGCGCTGCAAGGCGGTATCGTGGCTGGTCAGGGTGTCGGCCAATCGCGAAGGCACCAGGCTGGCCAGCTCATTGGCGATCAGTTTGCGGGAGTTCATTTTGGCCTGGGCCAGATGCACCTGCACATCGACGGCGGGGGCCAAGTTGAGGCGAATGGGCGTGTTGTCCTTCCAAAAAGTCGATATTTGAAGCACGGCGGGGCCGCTCAGCCCCCGGTGGGTGAACAGCAAATCCTCGTTGAAAGCGGTTTTGTTTTTCTTGGTACCAGTCTCGATAGCGACGGGCAAGGACAAGCCTGACATCGAGGCATAAGGTGCCCACGCATCCGCATCAAACGTCAGTGGTACCAAGGCCGGGCGGGGCTCCACCAGCGCTAAACCAAATTGCTTGGCGATGCGAAACCCAAAGTCGGTGGCACCCATTTTGGGAATGGACAAACCCCCGGTTGCCACCACCACTGAGCGGCAATGAACGGCACCGCGATCACTATCAATTTCATAGCTAACTGTGTCCTGTTGACGGGGACTTGTGTTCGATATAACTATTGATTTCACTTTGCACGGCTGCCAACGGCTCACCTGGCCCGCTTCGCATTCGGCCAGCAGCATGGTGATGAGGTCCTCGGCGGAGCGATCACAAAACAACTGGCCTTTGTGTTTCTCGTGAAAGGCGATGCCGTGGCGCTGGACGAGGGCGATGAAGTCGGTGGGCGTGTACTGGGCCAGTGCCGAACGGCAAAAGCTTGGGTTGTTGCTGAGAAAGTTGGCGGCGCTGACCTCGCGATTGGTGAAGTTGGCCCGGCCACCGCCCGAGATGCGGATTTTCTCAGCCACCTTCTCGCTGTGGTCGATCACCAAAACTTTCAACCCCAACTGCCCAGCCACTCCGGCGCAAAACAGGCCAGCGGCACCCGCACCGATGACCACCACATCAAATTCATTCATGAGCGAAGTGTAGGGGGCGGTCTGCCCCGGGCCTGCCAGGTCAGGCAGCGCGGCAGTGTTGCCTGGCGTCCGCCAATGCCACGTGCACGCCTTTGATGACATCCCCCACTATCATCACGCTGGGGCTACCCATGCCCTCAATCTCAATGCTGTGCGCCAGCACGCCCAATGTGGTCACCAAGTGCCGCTGTGTGGGCAACGAGGCGTTTTGAATGACGGCGACCGGGGTGTGGGTGGGCAGGCCAGTCAGCAATTCCGCCTGGATGCGCTCCACGCCACTGACACCCATGTAGATGACCAGCGTGAGTTTGGCGCTGGCACACGTGGCGGCCAGAGCGCGCCAGTCGGTACCGACGTCATTGGGCTTGGCATGACCGGTGACAAATACCACGCCGTGTGCATGTTCGCGGTGGGTCAGCGGCACACCCAGCGACGTTACGGCCGCCAGCCCCGACGTGATGCCGTTGATGACGTGGACGCGCACGCCAGCGGCCTGCAGGTGTTCGACCTCTTCGCCACCCCGGCCAAAAATGAACGGGTCACCGCCTTTAAGGCGCACCACGTTTTCGCCTTCCAGCGCCGCCATGACCATCAGCTTCTCAATGAACGCCTGCGGCGTGGATTTGCAGCCACCGCGTTTGCCGACGTGCACGATGCGTGCGGTGGGCGAGGCGTAGCTGGTGACGATTTCCTCGTTGACCAAGTCGTCCACCAGCAGCACGGTGGCGGCCTGGATGGCTTTGACAGCCTTGATGGTCAGCAACTCGGGGTCGCCAGGACCCGCGCCCACCAGAGTGCATTGACCCAGATTGAGGGGCGTTGATTTTTGGTTTTTCATAGTTGAGTTACCAAACGCAAGATGTGTTCCACCTGCCGCGCAATGGACGATGGCACGGGGATTTTGCCGACCATCACTTGGAGAATATAGGTGGCGGTGGTTTGCGCATCAAATTCTTTGGGCAAGTCCGGCAGGGTTGGCAAGGTGCCGGATTGCGCCTCTTGCAACACCGTACGCTGGCCCGCCAAAAAGCCGTCCATCTGCGGCATGCGCCGTGCATCTGCCACCGACTCACCCTCAGTGCCCCGCAACAACATGGCGTTGCACTGCATCAGCTCAAACGTGGCGGCCATGGACACCGCGTACTCCGGGTGTGTGTAGCTGCTGATCAGCAAACTCTTGCCCGCACACGGGTTCATCAGCTTGACCAAGCTGTGTGCCGAGTTGCGCAGGTTGACCACGCGGCGTACGTCCAGCAGGCGCTGCAAACCGGGGCACAACACGGCGGTGGGTGCAAACACCACACGGCCAGGCGCTATATTTTCAATAGCTGACAATGAAGGTATACCAAGGACTTCAAGCACTTTTGAGGTGTAAACCCGGGTGGATTCGGTCGCCGTACCATGCACCAGCACGGGCAAGCCCTCACGCGCCAGCAGCAACGCCAGCAGCGGCGTGAGCACCGGCAATTTGCGTGCGCCGTTGTAGCTGGGGATCACGATGATGGGTTGCGTTTGA
>JANOLC010000229.1:0-3398 GCA_031419575.1 Burkholderiales bacterium
TTGCCAATATTGAACACTCGGTATGGCGCATTGCTCGTGGCAGGGTCGGCCGCTGTGGCGTCGTACGCCGGGTTAGGTGTAGCAGCGCGGTCGACCACACGAAGCACGCCTTCAACGATGTCATCCACAAACGTGAAGTCGCGTTGCATCTTGCCGTGGTTAAACACTTTGATAGGCTCACCCGCCAAAATGGCCCGGGCAAACAAAAAGTAAGCCATATCTGGCCGCCCCCAAGGCCCATACACCGTGAAGAAGCGCAAACCCGTGGTGGGCAACCGGTAGAGATGGCTGTAGGTGTGTGCCATCAATTCATTGGCCTTTTTGCTGGCGGCATACAAGCTAACGGGGTGATCCACGCTGTCATGCTCAGAAAACGGCATTTTGGTGTTGCCGCCGTAGACGCTGGAGCTGGAGGCATAAACCAGGTGCTGCACCTCGTTATGACGACAGCCCTCCAGAACATTCACAAAACCGGTCAAATTACTGTCGGCATAGGCCAGCGGGTTTTGGATTGAGTACCGCACCCCAGCCTGCGCAGCCAAGTGAATGACCCGCTCGAACTTTTCCAGTGCAAAAAGGCGAGCCATGTCAACGCGGTCGGCCACATCCATCTTGATAAAGCGAAAACCTGGCAATGGCAGCAGCCGCTTCAAGCGACTTTCTTTGAGCGACACATCGTAGTAGTCGTTAAGGCTGTCCAAGCCCACCACCTCGTCGCCGCGTGCCAGCAAGCGCAAGGCAGTTGTCATACCGATAAATCCAGCAGCGCCAGTCAATAATATTTTCATGCCTCAATTCTGGCATGTAACATTCTTCAAATTCAATCCATCCCATGGAGCCTCAAGTGGACTACGCAACCGCAATCAAAGAATGGCAAGCGCTTTTGGGCGAATCACAAGTACTGCAGGGCGATGCCGTACAGGCGGCCTATGGCATAGACACGACCGGCGCGGAGCGACATATTCCAGCAGCCCTGTTAATTGGGGATGCCGACACCGTTCAGCAGGTCATGCGCATTGCCAGCCGGCATCAAGTGCCGGTTTACCCGATCAGTACGGGTAAAAACTGGGGTTATGGTTCTTCACTGCCTGCGCGCGATGGATGTGTGATTGTTGACCTTGGGCGGCTTCAAAAGGTGATTGATTTTGACCCCGAGTTGGGCGTCATCACGCTGGAGCCCGGTGTTACCCAGGGCATGCTGGCTGACTTTCTGGAGGCCGGCAAACATCCGTTTTTAGTGCCCGTCACCGGTGCTGGCCCCACTTGTAGCTTGGTCAGCAACGCGTTAGAGCGCGGCTACGGCGTTACGCCGCACGTTGATCACTTTGGGGCGGTCACTGACATTGAAGCCGTGCTGCCCGACGGTTCGCTATTTCGCACCGCTTTGCGCGAAGCGGGCGGGCCAGAACTGGCCCGGTTGTTCAAATGGGGGATTGGCCCTTATTCAACCGGCCTGTTTACCCAAAGCGGGTTTGGCATCGTCATCCGCATGAGCATCATCCTGGCGCGTCGCCCTGAATGTGTGAAGGTGTGCTTGTTCAGCTTAAAAGACGACGCACTGCTGGAAACCGCCGTGCTGCGCATTCGATCCATCATGAGCCGCCTGACGGGCACGGTCGGCGCCATCAATTTGATGAACCAGCACCGGGTTCTCAGCATGGCCGCGCCCTACCCGGCAGACCAACTCGGCGCTGACGGGCTGATCCCCAAGGACATCATTGCGGCGCTGGGCAAGCAATACCAAATTTTTCCCTGGACCGGATTTGGCACGCTCTATGGCACCAAACGCATGGTCGCGGCCGCACAGGCCGAAATGAAGTCTGCTTTGGGCGGCATTGCCACCCGAATGATGTTTTTGACCCCAGACCGCGCCAAACAACTGTCGCAGCTGACCCAACTCATTCCCGGCAAGAAAGGACGGGGCCTGCAAGGCTTGACCGCCACACTGGCCCAGTCCCTTGAGCTCGTCGCGGGTCGGCCCAATGAAACCGCCCTTCCCCTGGCCTACTGGCGCAACAGCAAGCCGCACAAAGGTAAATTCAGAAACCCAGCACTCGATGGTTGCGGCCTGATGTGGTACGCCCCCCTGGTACCCATGCGCCCGGCAGACATTCGGGCTTATGTGAATATGGTGAAAGAAATCGCCCCCCGCCATGGGCTAGAACCCTTGATCACATTCACCACCTTAAGCGACAAGCTGTTCGACAGCACCGTCCCCCTGGTATTTGACCGCGACAAGCCCAACGCCGCCCAAGCAGTGATGGCCTGCTACAACGACTTGCTGCACACCGGCCGCGCCAAAGGCTGGTTTCCGTACCGGGTGGGAGTTGACAGCATGCCCACGCTGGTCGGATTGATGGGGGAAGCCAAAACCTTTCATGAGCGGCTTCGCAAAGACCTGGACCCGCATAATTTGATGTCGCCGGGGCGGTATCGCTAGTCGCCACCCAAATGTCGAACTCTTTTACACCACGCCTTTAGGCACAGTCCCTCAATGGCTTCCACAAAGAATATTCTCTTTAAATTCAAGCACTTGAGAAGTTTTTAAAAACCTGGCACGCTAACTGCTTATACATAAAGGTACGGGAGCAAATTCAGCTCACTACAGTTCTCTAACCTCTAGGAGTTAATCATGAAATTAGTTAAAAAAGTGCTTGCCGGGGTTGCTGTAGCAGCTGCCATGGCTTCAGCTCAGGCATCTCCCATCAACGTAGCTGGAATCCTTTGGGATCCAACTAGTGGCTTCGATTTCACATTGGGCGGTGTTTTCAATCAAGCCTTCAACAATCCATTGGCCCCAGTGGGAAGCGTTTTGTCCGGATTCGGCTCAGTTGCTGCTATCAACGGAGTAAACAATTTCTGTACCCTTGGCCCAAACTGCACACTGACCTTCGTATTTGACAACTACGCTCTGGCGACCGGCACTGGTTCGTCCTTCCCGAAAACATTCACTGGTGGCACGATCAAGCTGTATGTTGACAACGACGGTGTCCATAACAGCATGGCGACGTCTAGCAATGGTGTTTTGTGGGCTAATTTGGTTGCCAATGAAGCTTTTGGATTTTCGCTGAGCGTGAGTCAAAACTTCACCAATGCTCAAGGCACAGGTTTTCTTGACGTGATTGGTGGTGCAGCTGCTGGGAACCTTGACACCGACGTTTTCGGTCCTACTTTTGGTAACGCTGACCTTTCTTTCGGTACCACTGTCTCTTTACTGAACAATGCCGGCGGTAATGGAACCTTCACTCTGAACGGTAACTCCATCCCCGAGCCAGCATCCCTCGCTCTGGTAGGTTTGGGCCTCTTGGGTCTGGCTGCTTCACGCCGCCGCAAATCAGTCTAATCAACTACTGGACCTTGTTGTAAGAAGTACTGTCGGTTCTTCTTACACTTCAAAA
>JANOLC010000230.1:0-14137 GCA_031419575.1 Burkholderiales bacterium
CGCATTGGACGGCAGAAGGATTTGTCGCTGCAGCCCGATGTGCCTCTGAAAATCCTGGCCAATTTCGTGCCTGAGGAAACCTTTGTGCTGGAGCCCGGCGATATGCTGTACCTGCCACCCCGCTACGCCCACGATGGCGTGGCGCTGGACGAATGCATGACCTACTCCATCGGATTTCGTGCGCCCAACCGGGGCGAGCTGGCGCGCGATTTGTTGCAGCGCCTGGCAGACGACGCGCCAGACGAAGCGGGAGATGCGTTGTATCAGGATTCGGCGCAGTCGGCCGTTGCAGAGCCGGGTGCAATTCCCGCGCATTACGTGGAGTTTGCACAAAATGCTGTAGCCCGGGCACTCAAAGACCCGTTGGTGATGGCGCGAAGTCTGGGTGAATACCTGACCGAGCCCAAGTCCAGTGTCTTTTTTGACGATGGCGCCGCGCCCCGTTGCGTTGGCGCGGTGCGGCTGGATCGACGCACCAAAATGATGTTTGACGCCGAGCACATTTTCATCAATGGCGAAAGCTTCTTGGCCTCGGGGCGTGATGCCATGCTGATGCGGGAGCTGGCCAATCAGCGCGAGTTGGGTGCCCGCGAGGTGGTCAAAGCCAGCGAAGGTGCCAGGGAGCTGTTGTGCGACTGGGTAGAAGCCGGGTGGGTGCATGACATCGAATGAACCGTCACCAAAGCCGGTATTACCTGTGGGTCGATTCGCCGGGCGAGAGGTTTTTCAGCAATTGGTGCGTGACACCTTTGCCGTTGCTGCGATGGAGGGCTGGAATGAAATCATCGTGGCTGATGCCAGTTTTGATGACTGGCCGCTGCGCGAACGTGCGGTTGTGGAATCACTTAATGCGTGGTCCAAGTCCGGGCGCCGGTTGACGATTCTGGCGGTGCGATACGACAACCTCATGCGTGATCAACCTCGGTTCGTGACGTGGCGCAAAACCTGGGGCCACATCATCGAGTGCCGGCAATGCCGCAATGAGGACCCGCAGGATTTCCCCAGTGCGGTCTGGAGCAAGGGCTGGGTTATGCAGCGCCTGGATCTGGTGCGGTGTACCGGCGTCAGCAGCACTGAGCCTGATCGACGTATTCATTTACGTGAGCTGCTGGACGAGAAAGTCAGGGGTAGTTCGCCCGGATTCCCCGCATCTACATTGGGGTTGTGAGTTTCAGTGCCGGGCCTTAAGGGTTTCCCCGCTAAGAAGGTATTTAACACTATAATCGTAGGCTAAGCAAAAAGAGCTCGAGTCGTTTTGCTTCGGTCTTTGCAGTGTTCTGCAATGACAATTTCCGGAAATTGTTGTCCCTTTAATCCTTAACTCACTGGATATTTCAAATGAATAAATCACTCGTTTTGGCCGCCGTTATCGCTGCTGCTGCTCTCGCTGCTTGCGGTAAAAAAGAAGAGCCAAAAGTGGAAGCACCTGTTGCTGCGCCAGCCGCTGCTGCCGTGGTTGCGCCTGTCGTTGAAGCCGCTAAAGATGCTGCCAGCGCTGCTGCTGGTGCCGCTACGGCTGCCATCGGTGCTGCTGACGCAGCTGCAGGCGCTGCCAGCGCTGCAGCCGGTGCTGCTACTGCAGCTGCAGGCGCTGCTGGCGATGCCGCCAAGAAAGCTGCTGACGCTGCTACCGCCGCAGTAAAAAAATAATTGCTTTACCGCAGTTGAAAAAGGCCACCGCAAGGTGGCCTTTTTTTTGCCTGTCTTGTTCCAGGCAGGGTTACAGGATTTCTAAATCGTTACCCAGTCGTGTCCGTTGACCTGACTGGCAACGCCAATGCTTTGCGGATTTCTTCCCAATGCATTCGCAAGTGCTTCCCGCACAAGGTCCGGCCGGTTGTTCTGCTGGCTCAGGTGGGCGGCAACAATATGCTCCAGCCCGGGGTGATCCAGCGCTTTGGCGATCTGAGCTGAGTCTTCGTTGGACAAGTGGCCGTAGCGTCCACCAATGCGGCGCTTCAGAAACGCGGGGTAAGCGGATGATTCCAGCATGTCAGCGTCATGATTGCATTCCAGCAGTAACGCGTGGCACTGACCAAGATGTGACAACACATGGTCCGTTGAGTGCCCCAAATCCGTCAGCACGCCCAAATGCCGGGAGCCGTCCGTGCAGCGAAGTTGCAGGGGCTCCCGTGCGTCATGTGGAACTGTAAAGGGTGTGAAGCAGATTTCGGTCAAATCGACCTCAACACCGTCTTGAGCTACGTGCAGCAGGCCGTGAAAATCTAGCTCACCTGCCGCCGTGTGGGTGCCGTGGCTCATCCAGACAGGAATACGATGCTTCAATGCGAGTTGATGTGCACAACCGATGTGGTCGCTGTGCTCATGCGTGATGAAAATGGCATCAATTTGCTTGACTGACAAGCCAGCGTGGCCTAGCCGGGCATCGAGCGCTCTAAGCCCTAGACCGCAGTCGATCAGAAGTCGCTTCACAACGCCCCCACTGCCACCTTCAACGATTGTTGCGTTGCCTGAACTGCCACTGCCCAGGCTCTTAAATCGCAACATGCAGAGTGCAGATTACTTCAGATCGTCGGCAATGACTTTGACAATGCGTTGCGCGTTAGCGGAGGTTTCCGGTGCGCCAGTTGCATTGAGCACAGCGACCGTGGACGACTCGCCCTGGCTTTGCACGGTGATTCGGTACTTCAAAGGCGCATTGCCTTTGCTGGAACTGCTGAACAGCTTGCTGAAAAAACCGGGCTCCGACTTATCGGCGTTTGGTTCAACGTAGCGGACGAAATACGTGCCCAGGGCCCGGTCACGATCTTCTACGGTGAAGCCGGTACGATCCAGCGACAAACCCACGCGTCGCCACGCGCGGTCAAAACCATCGTCCAGGATCACAACAGGCTGACCGTTAATCGTAGACACTTTGGACGTGGTTTTGACACCTGAGGCCACCAAGGCTTTGGATTGCTCTTGCGACACACCCAGGCGCACCATCAGGCGGCGCAGAAACTCGGCTTCCAGCTCCGGGTCAGCCAGGCGGGGCTGCCATATAGTGGATGTTTTGTCCGTGGTGTTGTAGACCTCGACCATGCCACGGTGGCTGATGTAGATCTCGGTGCTTCCATTGGCGTTGCGCTCCATGCGGGTGCGAAATTTGTCACGCTCGCCGGTGGAGTACAGCGAGTCGACCAGCTTGCCAATGGAGTTGCGGATAAAGTCTTGCGGGAGCTTGGCCCGGTTTTCTGCCCAGTCAGTTTCCATGATGCCCAGGTTGGCCTGGTCCATAGTCAACAGGAAGCCGCTTTCTTGCCAGAAATCTTTGACTGGATCCCACAGTTGGTCTGCCGGGCGGTTGACGACCAACCAGCGCTGGTTGCCTGAGCGCTCAATTTTCACATCGCCCATAGCAGTTGCCGCGGTGGGCATCGATTGGGTGGTTTTCCCGACTTGGTAACCCGAGGCGGTGACGGCCACGCCGGGCACGTTGTAGCGGGTGTCGCGGGAGAGTTGGGTCAAGTCAGGCGGCACTTCCAGCGAGGCGGCTTTGCCAGCGCTTTTATAGTCAACCTTGTCGGTTTCGAGCACGGAGCAGGCCGATAACGCGACAGTCAGTGCCGCCATTGAGAAGCCCAGTTGCGCCAATTGCGCAAGACGATTCAAAACAAATTTCACGTGAGAGTCCTCAAAGTAGAGAGTTCAGAAGGCGAGGAATAGGCAAGGAGCGTCAGATCAAGCCCGTGGCGTGCAAAGCGCCCTCTACAACGGGCTGATTGGCTTGCGTCAGCAGCGTCATTGGCAGACGAACGGTTCCACCGCACAGGCCCATTTTCTCAACAGCCCATTTGACGGGAATGGGATTGGGTTCAACGAACAGCGCTTTGTGCAAAGGCAGCAGGCGCATTTGAATTTGCATGGCGCGCTTCGTATCGCCCGCCATGGCAGCCACACACAGCTCGTGCATGAGGCGCGGCGCGACGTTGGCAGTCACGCTCACATTGCCCTGGCCACCACACAACATCAGTGCCACGGCGGTGGGGTCATCCCCAGAGTAGATGGAGAAGCCCTGGGGCACTTCCCGAATCAGCCATTGCGCACGCTCGATATTAGCGGTGGCCTCCTTGATGCCGGTGATGCCCGGAACCTGAGCCAGGCGCAGTACGGTTTCATGGGCCATGTCAGCCACTGAACGACCGGGTACGTTGTACAAAACCATGGGCAGGTCAACGGCTTCGGCAATGGCCTTGAAGTGCTGATACTGGCCTTCTTGTGTGGGCTTGTTGTAGTAGGGCACCACCTGGAGCTGGCAATCGGCCCCCACTTCTTTGGCAAACCGGGTCAACTCGATCGCTTCAGCGGTTGAGTTGGCACCGCAACCCGCCATGATGGGCACACGTTTGACACCATGGGTCTTGGCCTGTTCAACCGATACCCGGATGATCTCGCAATGCTCCTGTACATTGACGGTGGGCGACTCACCCGTGGTACCCACCACGCCGATGCAGTCGGTGCCTTCGGCGATATGCCAGTCGATCAGTTTGCGCAGTGCCAGGTAGTCCACACTGCCATCGCCATGCATGGGGGTGACCAAAGCCACAATACTGCCAGTAATTGGTGTCATGTTTGCGGTAGAAAACGATAAATGAGCATTCTACCCAGTGCCAATGGGCAACCGGATGGGTTGCGCGGCTGACCCTGGCTCCAGGCGCACCGCTGCAATGCGCTGCACAAAGCGAGCCGGGTGGTCGATGAAGCCATCTTCAAAAGCCACCACCCGCAAACCTGCACACACAGTCAGCAATTCACCGGGTTGCAACAAAAAATCCGGACGGCCGGGTTTGCCTACCGTCTCATTGCCTGCCGCGAAGGTCTCGTAAACCAACACGCCTCCGGGTGCCAGGCTGCTGATCAACGTGGGCAGAAGTGGGCGCCACAGGTAGTTGGTGACGATGACAGCGTCAAATTGCTGGAGAGTTTGGCTGCACTCAGGGTCATTCACCTGGCGACTAATTAGCGGCCAGGGGGCGTTTTCGATATCCGCCAAAACAGTTTGAACACCAGGGTTGCCAGCGTCCATAGATGTCAAGTCAGTCAGTGAGGCCAGCGCTGCAGGGTCGCGGTCAACGCCCATCACAGGATGGTTTCGCGCCGCAAACCAGCGTACATGCCGCCCGTGGCCGCAGCCCACGTCCAGCACATGGCCACCGGGACTAACCAGATTCGACCAGCGTTGCACCCAGGCCGATGCTGCCCCAAACCCATGCAGAGTTGCTATAGTTTGCATAGCTAACTGTTTATGGCTGACAAGGACTTCAGGCACTTTTGACTAAAAATAATCAAAAACAGGCCCAAACCTGGTTGGCCAGGGTCACCATAAAGTCTGGCTGTACATACGCGGAAAACACGGCCAACAAGACCAACAGCGCTAGGCCAAAGCCCAGGACACTGAATATTCGGCGATTGCGCGGTGTGTTCATCAGGCGGCTCAGGCGGTCCGGAGGTCTTGACCCACGCGTCCCCGTTGAATGGGAGCTTCCTTGATGGGCAGGTTGATCAGCCCCGCAAAAATACCCAGTGCAATGGCGATGTACCACACGATGTCATAGCTGCCCGTGCGGTCATACAGAAAGCCGCCCAGCCAAACGCCCATGAAGCTGCCCACTTGGTGGCTGAAAAACACAAAGCCGCCCAGCATGGACAAATGCGCCACACCAAAAATCTGCGCCACCGTGGCATTGGTCGGCGGCACGGTTGACAGCCAGAGCACGCCCATCACGCTGGAAAACACATACACACTCATGGGGCTGAGCGGCACCAGCAGAAAGACGGTGATGGCCACGGCACGGGTGA
Organism: Burkholderiales bacterium; assembly: GCA_031419575.1. Taxonomy (GTDB): domain Bacteria; phylum Pseudomonadota; class Gammaproteobacteria; order Burkholderiales; family Burkholderiaceae_C; genus JANYCG01. Next base: position 5,800 of record JANOLC010000230.1, read on the forward strand.
AATAAATGAACGACAAAATGTTCTTCTTGGGCATGCGCTGGCCCAACGCCCCTGCCGCGTAGGTGCCAAACACGTTAAACAGCCCAATCAACGCCAGGGCGTAACTGGCCACCTGGGGCGACAGGCCCTTGTCTTTCAAATAACTGGGCATGTGCACGCCAATGAAAACGACCTGAAAACCGCATACGAAATACCCCGCCATCAAGAGCTGAAAACTCGGATATTTGAAGGCCTCGCGCAGGGCTTGCATGATGCTTTGCTAACGCAGTGGGGCTGTGCCCCCGCTGAAACCGGGCTCGCGCAGTCCCCAGGACAAGGGCACGATCAGCAGCGCTGCAATGCCCAAAATCACCAGAGCCTCTTGCCAGCCAAAGTGGCTGATCAAAAAACCCTCGGTTGGCACCATCAAAAACTGCCCAAATGACCCCGCAGCAGCGGCCACGCCCATTGCCCAGGAGCGTCGGTCAGCCGCGACATTGCGACCAATCACGCCGTAAATCACGGCATAGGTGGTGCCCGCCTGTGCCATCCCGATCAGCACGCCTGCGCTCATCGAAAACAGGAACGGCGTGGGCGAATGGGCCATACCCACCAGCCCTAGCGCGTACAAAATAGCCCCGACGATGATGACCTTGAATGCACCAAAGCGATCCGCCACCATGCCCGCAAAAATGCCCGAGATGCCCCACGCGATGTTCTGGATGGCAATGGCAAACGCAAAGGTTTCGCGGGTCCAGTTTTGCGCTTGGGTGACGGGTTGTAGCCACAAGCCGAAGCCGTGACGAATGCCCATGGACAGCGTGACGATGGCTGCACCACAGATCAAAACCTGAGCGGTGGAAAGGTGTTTTGAGGAACGTGTCATGCCTGAACTGTAATCAAATGTGCCAATGAGTGCATTTTAACTGTACAAATATCCAGTTATTTTAATCGCGGCGACTACAATGAAGGGCTATGGCGACCAATCCACCCTCTGATTATTCTGAATCCTCCATCCGCGTACTCAAGGGGCTGGAGCCCGTCAAGCAGCGCCCGGGCATGTACACCCGCACCGACAACCCGCTGCACGTCATCCAGGAAGTGTTGGACAACTCGGCCGACGAAGCCCTCGCTGGGCACGGCAAAAAACTTAAAGTGATTTTGCACACCGATGGCTCGGTGACCATTGAAGACGATGGCCGTGGCATTCCGTTTGGCCTGCACCCCGAAGAAAACGCCCCGGTGATCGAGCTGGTGTTCACCCGCCTGCACGCCGGTGGCAAGTTCGACAAGGGCAAGGGCGGGGCTTACAGCTTCTCTGGCGGCCTGCACGGCGTGGGCGTGAGCGTGACCAACGCCTTGGGCAAGCGGCTGGAAGCCACCAGCTACCGCGAAGGCTCGGTCGCCCGCATTGTGTTTGAGGCCGGCGATGTGACCGAGCCCTTACAGGTACGCAAGATTGGCGATGGCGACCGAAAATCCGGCACGACTGTGCGTGTCTGGCCCGATGCCAAATACTTTGAGACCAGCGTCTTGCCCATGGCCGAGCTGGCCCATTTGCTGCGCAGCAAAGCGGTATTGATGCCCGGCGTGTCCGTCACCCTGGTCAACGAGAAGAGTGAGAAGGGCAAGGACACCCAAATCTGGCTGTTCAAAGGCGGCCTGCGCGACTACCTGACCCAGACCCTCAACGGTGACCCGGTCATCCCGCTGTTTGAAGGCGAAGGTTTTGCGGATGCCCAGCACGACAGCTATGCCGAAGGCGAGGGCGCGTCGTGGTGCGTGGCTTTCACCGAGGATGGCCAGGCCGTGCGTGAAAGCTACGTCAACCTGATCCCTACCAGCGCAGGAGGCACGCACGAGAGTGGCCTGCGCGACGGCCTGTTCACGGCGGTCAAGAGCTTTATTGAGCTGCATTCGCTGCTGCCCAAGGGCGTCAAGCTGCTGCCCGAGGATGTGTTTGCCCGCGCCAGCTATGTGCTTAGCGCCAAGGTGCTTGACCCTCAATTTCAGGGCCAGATCAAAGAGCGGCTGAACTCGCGGGATGCAGTCCGCTTAGTCTCCAGCTTTGTGCGGCCTACGTTGGAGCTGTGGCTGAACCAGCACGTTGAGTACGGCAAAAAATTGGCGGAGCTGGCCATCAAGGCGGCCCAGTCGCGCCAGAAGGCGGGTCAGAAAGTCGAAAAACGTAAAAGCTCCGGCGTGGCCGTTCTGCCAGGCAAGCTCACCGACTGCGAAAGCAAAGACATCGCCCATAACGAGGTGTTTTTGGTGGAAGGCGACTCGGCTGGCGGCAGCGCCAAGATGGGCCGCGACAAAGAAAGCCAGGCGATCTTGCCGTTGCGTGGCAAGGTGCTCAACACCTGGGAAGTGGACCGTGACCGCCTGTTTGCCAACAACGAAATCCACGATATTTCCGTGGCGATAGGTGTGGACCCACATGGTCCGGACGATGTGGTGGATTTGAGTGGCCTACGTTACGGCAAGGTTTGCATTCTGAGTGATGCCGACGTGGACGGCTCGCACATCCAGGTGCTGCTGCTGACCCTGTTTTTCAAGCATTTCCCCAAACTGATCGAAACTGGCCATGTGTATGTGGCGCGGCCCCCGCTGTTCCGTGTGGATGCCCCGGCGCGCGGTAAAAAGCCCGCTTCCAAGGCTTATGCGCTGGACGAAGGGGAGCTGGCAGCGATTCTGGATAAACTCCGTAAAGAAGGGGTTCCTGTACCTCCCAGTAAGGCCGCCTGGAGCATCAGCCGCTTCAAGGGTCTGGGCGAAATGAATGCCGAACAGCTGTGGGACACCACGCTCAACCCCGACACACGCCGCCTGTTGCCCGTCCAGCTGGGCACGGTGGATTTTGCGCAAACATCCAGTTTGATCACGAAACTGATGGGCAAAGGCGAAGCCGCCGCCCGGCGCGAGCTGATGGAGCTGCATGGTGATGCAGTGGAGGTTGACATTTGATGACGCCCGAACTTATTCGATTCCAAACCCCGGTTTTTATGCTCGGCGCTGTAGCCACGCTGGCAGCGGCTGTTTACCGCGTTCTAGTCGGTTCTTTAAGAAAATTAGGCCAAAAGTCCCTGTATCTATTGATTAGTTTGCTATTATTTTCGCAGCATTCAGCGCATGCCGATGTCTGGGGTTATGTCGACGAGCGCGGTGTGGCGCACTTCGCCAATGAGCGACTGGACGACCGTTACGAGATTTTTTTCCGGGGTGGTGAAAGCTTTGACACCAGCAAGACTCCCAAGGGGGTCAACGACACCCCCCGCCCGGTCACCGTGCCCACAGTGCCTGCCAAGCTGCTGGCCTTCTTCGATGTGTCGCCCAGCTACAAAGTGGTGAAGCACCATTTGCGCGAAGCGTCCAACACCCACAAGGTCGATTACGAGCTGCTGCAGGCCCTAATCGCCACCGAGTCCGGCTTTGATGCCACCGCCGTCTCCCCCAAAGGTGCTTTGGGCCTCATGCAAATCATGCCCGACACAGCGCGCCGTTTTGGCGTGGATGGGGACAAGAAGCTCTCTATCGAGAAAAAGCTGTTTGACCCCAAGACTAATGTCAAAACGGGTACTCGCTACTTGCGGTTGCTGATTGACATGTTCCCCGGCCAGCTTGAGTTGGCTATCGCTTCTTATAACGCGGGCGAGGGGGCTGTGCAAAAGGCTGGCAACAAGATACCCAACTACAAAGAAACCCAGAACTATGTCAAAACCGTCATGCAGCTCTACACCGGCCTGAAACCCCCGGCGGCAGTGACTGAGCAGCGTTACCCCACCCGCATTCGCATGGAAATGCTGGGTGGCGCAGCTAGGCGCGGCAACATGCTGGCCCCGCTGCAAGCGCCCACGACAACCCTGCCCGGTCTTTTGCCTAACCCCGCACCCAACCCATCTCCTACAGCGATTGTTTCTGACTAGTTTGCAATGAGCGACACCTCCAGCCCCTTCCCTCCCAATCTTCCGCCTGATCCTCCACCCGACCTGCCGCCCCGTCTTCCCAGCCCGCCTCCCCCAAGCGACAGCGACGACTCCCTCAACCTGGCCACATACGCCCAGCGCGCTTATTTGGAGTACGCCTTAAGCGTCGTCAAGGGCAGGGCGTTGCCCGATGTGTGCGACGGCTTGAAGCCGGTGCAGCGGCGCATTTTGTATTCGATGTCCCGCATGGGCTTGGGCTTTGGTGGGGCCAATGGCAACAGCGGTGCCAAGCCGGTCAAAAGTGCCCGCGTGGTGGGCGATGTGCTGGGGCGTTTTCACCCGCACGGTGACCAGTCGGCCTATGACGCTTTGGTGCGCATGGCGCAAGACTTCTCCCAGCGTTATCCGCTGGTCGATGGCCAGGGTAACTTTGGCTCCAGAGACGGCGACGGTGCGGCCGCCATGCGTTATACCGAAGCGCGGCTGGCCAAAATCACCAGCCTGCTGATGGACGAGATTGACCAGGGTACGGTTGATTTCACCCCCAATTACGACGGCTCCACCGAAGAGCCGCGCCAACTTCCTGCGCGGCTGCCTTTTGCCTTGCTGAACGGGGCCAGTGGCATTGCCGTGGGCCTGGCGACCGAGATCCCCAGCCACAACCTGCGCGAAGTGGCCGATGCCTGCGTGGCGCTGATCAAAAACGCCAGCCTGTCAGACGACGCGCTGCTCACCATCATCCCCGGCCCGGATTACCCCGGCGGCGGGCAGATCATCAGCAGCGCTGCCGATATTGCCGAGGCCTACCGCACCGGGCGCGGGTCGCTGAAAGTGCGGGCCCGCTGGAAAATTGAAGATCTGGCGCGCGGGCAGTGGCAGCTGGTCATCACCGAGCTGCCGCCCGGCGTGAGCACCCAGCGGGTGCTGGAAGAGATCGAGGAAATCACCAACCCCAAGGTCAAGGCTGGCAAAAAGGCGCTCTCACTGGAGCAAACCCAGACCAAAGCCACCATGCTGGCCGTGCTGGACGTGATTCGTGACGAGTCCAACAAGGACGCAGCCGTGCGTCTGGTGTGCGAGCCCAAAACCAGCCGCATTGAGCAGCAGGAGCTCATCACCACGCTGCTGGCCCACACCAGCCTGGAGACCTCGTCACCCATCAACCTGACCATGGTCGGGTTGGACGGCCGGCCCACCCAAAAGTCTTTGCGCCAGATGCTCACCGAATGGATTGCCTTCAGGCAAACCACGATAGAGCGCCGCTCGCAGCACCGCCTGGCCAAGGTGCTGGACCGTGTCCACATCCTGGAGGGGCGGCAGATTGTGCTGCTCAATATCGACGAGGTGATTGCGATCATCCGCCAGGCCGACGAGCCCAAGGCTGCGCTGATCGCCCGCTTTAACCTGAGTGACCGACAGGCTGAGGACATTCTTGAAATCCGCCTGCGCCAATTGGCCCGGCTGGAAGCCATCAAGATTGAGCAGGAACTCAAGGAACTGCACGACGAACAGCAGAAGCTGGAAGAAATCCTGGCCAGCCCGGCAATTTTGCGCCGCCTGATGGTCAAGGAAATCGAAGGTGACGCCAAAACCTTTGCCGATGCGCGCCGCACCCTGATCCAGTCCGAGAAAAAGGCTGTGCTGGAAGTCAAGGTGGTGGACGAACCCGTCACCGTGGTGGTCAGCCAGAAGGGCTGGGTGCGTGCCAGAACGGGGCATGGGCACGAGGCCACCAGTTTCGCCTTCAAAGCAGGTGACGAGTTGTATGGCACGTTTGAATGCCGCACCGTCGATACCTTGCTGGCTTTTGGTAACAACGGGCGCGTCTACTCGGTAGCGGTGGCGCTGCTGCCAGGCGCACGCGGCGATGGCCAGCCGATTACCACGCTGATTGAGCTTGAATCGGGCACGCAATTAAGCTACTACTTTGCCGGGCCCGCCAACGCCACTTTATTGCTCAGCGGTTCGGGCGGCTACGGCTTTCTGGCCACGGTGGATAACATGATCAGCCGCCAAAAAGCGGGCAAAGCCTTTGTGACCTGCGGCGAAGGCGAAACGGTTTGCCGCCCCTCTACCTTGTCAGGCACCGTCGGCGCGCTGGTGATACCTGCTGCCACTCACGTGGCCTGCGCCTCCACCGGCGGGCGCATCCTGACCTTCGCGATCACCGAACTCAAAGCGATGGCCAATGGCGGCCGGGGCTTGATGCTGATTGATTTGGAAGACAAAGACACCCTGGCAGGTGCCGCAGCCTACACCCGAAGCATCAAGATCGAAGGTATTGGCCGAGGCGCCAAAGAGCGCGAAGAAACGCTGGAAATCCGTAGCCTGAACAACGCCCGTGCGGCACGAGGCCGCAAAGGCAAGACGGCGGACTTGGGGTTCAAACCCAGTGCGGTGACGCGGGTAGAGTGATCAACGGAGCATCAGGGCGCGCGTAAAGCCGCGTTCAGTTGATCGACCTGCTCTGCCCAGTCTGAATCCTGAAGCAGCGCCTCGCGTAAAAAGCTGGCCTGCGTAGGCGACCAAAACGGTGCGTCTGCAAGCCGGATTGAGTCTGACAGCGGGCTATGAGCGCTGATGAATTGCTGGATGTGATGATCTTCACTGTTGAGCCCCAACTGGGCAAAAAGTTCGTGAAACCGGGGTGTGTTCAGAGTCATAAGTTTCCAATAAAAAATGCCAAAAGTCCTTGTAAATGCTGAATAGTTTGCTACTAAATTAGTAGCTAATTTGCTATCTCAATGCAGGAATCAGAAAACGCCTGCCGCATTACCTGCAACGTGACGTGGTCAATGTCAAACTGGTCATGAAGCTGGTAGGCAGCATCCTGCAAAAAGGCATCGTCCGCATGGACCTGCGGCATGACCAGATGCGCCGTCAGGACAATGTGTGTTGCCGCCGACCAAAAGCTAACCCGGGTCGTCAGACAGCTGTCTGATTCACCCGCTTCATCAGTTCATCAGCACTTTCCTTGCGCTCGCTGTAGCGGTCCACCAGGTACGGTGCCAAGTCACGCGTGAGCAGGGTGAACTTCACCAGCTCTTCCATCACGTCCACCACACGGTCGTAGTAGGGCGAGGGCTTCATGCGGCCTGCGTCGTCAAACTCCAGAAACGCCTTGGCCACCGACGACTGGTTGGGTATGGTGATCATGCGCATCCAGCGGCCCAGCACGCGCAACTGGTTCACAGCGTTGAACGACTGCGAGCCACCGCACACCTGCATCACAGCCAGCGTCTTGCCTTGCGTGGGGCGCACTGCACCTTGGCTCAAGGGAATCCAGTCGATCTGCGTTTTCAGAATGCCGGTCATCGCACCGTGGCGCTCCGGCGATGTCCACACCATGCCTTCGCTCCACGCGGCCCACTCGCGCAGCTCTTGCACCTTGGGGTGCGAGTCAGGCGCGTCGTCGGCCAGCGGCAAACCATGGGGGTTGAAGGTGCGGGTCTCACACCCCATGGCTTGCAGCAGGCGTGCGGCTTCCTCGCTCAGCAGGCGGCTGAAGGATCGCTCACGCAATGAGCCGTATAGCAGCAGGATGCGGGGCGGGTGCGAGGTCGCGGCCGCGGGGTTGGGCACGCGGAACAGTGCCGGGTCGATATTGGGCAGGTCTTGCAAAGTCACGGCAGAGTTTTCAGTCATGGTTTTGTTGACTCGGCCGCATGCCCCAAAGGCGACAGTGAGCCGGCCAGGGCAAAACCAAGACCCGCGCCCATGGCTTGGGCCGCCACAAACGCCAGCGCACTGGCCGGTGCAATGCCGGCAAAGCTGTCACTCAGCATGCGGCCCATCACGGCAGCAGGGTTGGCAAACGAGGTGCTGGCGGTGAACCAGTAGGCCGCGCCGATGTAGCAGGCCACCAGCGCGCTGGCTTTGCCGGGCGGTGATTTGAGGATGACGACGATCAGCCCGGTGGTGGCGACGGCTTCGGCTACCCATTGGCCCCAGCCGGTGAACTGGCCGGCGGCATTCATGCCGCCGCGCAGGTGGGTGCTGAATTGCAGTATCGGCAGGTCAAACATCAGGTGCGCCAGCCAAGCCCCCGCCACTGCACCCAACAATTGAAATACTATAAAAAGTATAGCTAACTGTGTAGCATTGACAGGGACTTTAGGCGTTTTTGATGTTGAAAATGGCGTTGAGGGCCGTTTTGAAGCCTCTGCAAGAGTTTGCGCTCGCAGCACGACCAAAGTTACCGCAGGGTTGAAATGTGCGCCGCTGATAGGTCCCAAAGTTTCAATCAGCACATACAGCGCAAACACCGTGGCCAGTGTGTTGGCGAGCAGGGCCAAGCCGGTGTTGCCCCCGCTCAGGCGCTCGGCCATGATGCCGGAGCCAATCACCGCGCACAGCAGGGCGGCGGTGCCTGCAAACTCGGCCAGCAGCTTTTGTTTCAGTGAATAAACTGCCTCGCTCATGACTTGGACAAA
>JANOLC010000231.1:0-3557 GCA_031419575.1 Burkholderiales bacterium
CGGACAAGCCTCGAGGCAAGTCCAGTGAGATTGAAGCATTGCGCAGGGCGGTAATGCAGCAGTTTGACCAATACGTCAAACTCAACAAGAAGATTCCACCTGAAATTTTGACGTCAATTTCCAGCATTGACGACCCGGGTCGTCTGGCCGATACCATCGCTGCGCATCTGCCACTCAAACTTGACAACAAGCAGGTGGTCTTGGCGTTAGCCGGTGTAAAAGAGCGCCTGGAGAACCTGTTTGAGCAAATTGAGCGCGAGGTCGATATCCTGAACGTTGATAAGAAAATCCGTGGTCGGGTCAAACGACAAATGGAAAAAAATCAACGCGATTTTTATCTTAACGAGCAAGTCAAAGCTATCCAGAAAGAATTGGGCGAGGGCGAGGATGGCGCGGATATTGACGAGATCGAAAAGAAGATCAAATCATCCAAGATGCCCAAAGATGCCTTGAAGAAAGCGGAAGGCGAACTCAAAAAACTTAAGCTCATGTCGCCGATGTCGGCTGAAGCAACCGTGGTCAGAAATTACATTGACGTTTTGACCGGTCTGCCTTGGGCGGCTAAAACCAAAATTAAACACAACCTTGGCAATGCCGAAACGGTACTCAATGAAGACCATTTTGGCCTCGACAGAGTCAAGGATCGAATCCTTGAGTATCTGGCGGTACAGCAGCGGGTTGACAAAGTTAAAGCACCTATCCTTTGCTTGGTTGGGCCTCCTGGTGTTGGTAAAACGTCGCTGGGTCAATCTATTGCCAAGGCCACTGGTCGCAAGTATGTGCGCATGGCTCTGGGTGGCATGCGTGATGAGGCGGAAATTCGTGGGCATCGCCGTACCTACATTGGCGCGATGCCAGGTAAGGTATTGCAAAGTCTGTCGAAGGTGGCACACGCAATCCCCTGTTCTTGCTCGACGAGATTGACAAGCTCGGCACGGACTTCCGGGGCGATCCATCCAGTGCCTTGCTGGAGGTGCTGGACCCCGAACAAAACCACAAATTTGGTGACCACTACGTTGAGGTGGATTTTGACCTGAGCGATGTCATGTTCGTCGCCACATCCAACTCAATGAATATTCCGCCAGCATTGCTGGACCGTATGGAAGTTATTCGTCTGTCGGGTTACACCGAAGATGAGAAGACCAGCATTGCCTTGAAGTACCTGCTACCCAAGCAGCTTAAAAATAATGGTGTCAAGACGGAAGAGTTGTTGGTGACTGAAGAGGCTGTGCGTGACATCGTGAGGTACTACACCCGTGAGGCGGGTGTCCGGTCACTGGAGCGTGAGCTCTCCAAGATTTGCCGTAAAGTTGTCAAAGGTTTGCTGCTGAAAAAAATGCAGGCTCAGGTTACCGTGAGCGGTGCGAATTTGAACGATTTTCTGGGTGTGCGCAAATACAGCTATGGCCGTGCTGAAGAGCAAAATCAAGTAGGTCAAGTGGTTGGATTGGCGTGGACTGAGGTGGGCGGCGACTTGCTGACGATTGAGGCGACGGTGATGCCGGGCAAAGGCGTGATTACACGCACAGGATTATTGGGCGACGTCATGAAGGAGTCAGTCGAGGCAGCACGCACCGTGGTTCGTAGCCGCTCACGTCGACTGGGCATCAAGGATGAAGTGTTCGAGAAAAAAGATATTCACATCCACGTACCCGATGGTGCAACGCCAAAAGACGGCCCCAGCGCGGGTGCGGCCATGACGACGGCGTTTGTGTCTGCCCTGACCGGTATCCCTGTGCGTGGCGATGTGGCTATGACCGGTGAAATCACCCTTCGGGGCGAGGTCACAGCGATTGGTGGTTTGAAGGAAAAACTTTTGGCGGCGTTGCGTGGTGGTATCAAGACCGTGTTGATCCCTGAAGAGAATGCTAAAGATTTGCAGGACATCCCAGAGAACGTCAAAAACAGCCTCGAAATTATTCCTGTTCGTTGGATTGACAAGGTTTTGGAAATCGCACTCGAGCGCATGCCAACGCCACTACCTGATGAGGATATTGTGCTTGTGGCCGCGGTGCCTGAAGTCACCGTACCATCGCAGGAGCCAGCACTGGCTGTCGGTGGATCCGTCAAGCATTGAGTCAGTTCTCCGCTACGCCAAAGAATTTGAATAGTGGCGTGCTGATTGCGGTTGGTTGAAAAACCTTCAAAAATCACGCTATAATCTAAGACTCGAAACGCGGGAATAGCTCAGTTGGTAGAGCGCAACCTTGCCAAGGTTGAGGTCGAGAGTTCGAGACTCTTTTCACGCTCCAGTTTTAGAAAAATGGAAGCTCCGGCTTCCATTTTTTATGGTATTTTCTGAAATCAGCGGCGCGATAGCAAATCGGTTATGCAACGGATTGCAAATCCGTCTAGCCCAGTTCGACTCTGGGTCGCGCCTCCAGTATTCATGCGGGTTTCCGGCCCCCGAGCACGCTTTGCGGCTCTACAATTTTCCGGACTTCTCTACAAAAACAGCCTTCCGCTTACGCGGGAATCCCTGTTTATCGTGGCGCGGATGTGGCCCGTTTGGGCGCGAAATTCCTGCAACGCAAATGGCACTTTTGACGGTCTATCGTCGCTGCCGCTGGCATACGTTTTCGCACCATTGGGGCTATCCTGGGGTGCCCCCAGACCCCAACGCGGTTGCATTCAGTACGGGTTGTCGACCAATGCAGTTGCTGGGTACTGTGCGAGAAGCGCTTGCAGTTCGCCAACGGCCATGAATTTTTTAGGCATTCCGTTTCCCTTTTTGAATCGCAAATTATGAGGTTGCATCATGAACAAAAACCCCAAAAAACCCGCGCTCTCAAACCCCCCAAGGGATACCGCACCTGGTTGGACTACGCCTTGATGCATGTAAGTTTTCGTGATGCCTATATCGACAGGTTATATGAGGCGAAACCGGGTGACGCTGATATGTTCCCATACCAAATGCGCGCCGCTGCCCTGGCGGAACTTGACAAATTGCGGGTTACTGCGATGGTGAAAGACACGTTTCCCGCGCGCGGTCGGCGCGCCATCCTTGACGATATGAAACCTTAGCGCAGTGGCTTCACTCGCTGGCCGCTGTGCCTGCGCACGTAGTGAACTGTCATGTCCCGTTTTTTGTGTCCTAGCAGGCTTTGCGAGTGCGCAAGGTCGCCGGTAGCGGCACGCAAAACATCAGTTTCAATTTCAACGGAGCTGTGGGTGAACATCTGAAGTTGAGCAGCTTTTTGCTAAGCCTCAGCACCTACGTTTTGGCTGAATCCGGTGCCAGCTTGAATGGCAGCTTCACCATCGCCGCTGTGCCGGAGCCAGAAACCTACGCCATGTTGATGGCCGGTTTGGCTTCTCTCTTTTTTTGGGTCAGAAAAAGTCGTGACAAAGTGCGTGACCACATAGTCCTTTTGGCAGGGGGGCAAGGACCTCATTTACATGCATTTGTAATGTTTCAAAAATAACATTTATGGGTGTTGAAGCGATAGGGCTGCGGTCGTGATGACCCCGTCAGCTTCAACTACCAAAATTTTTGTGTTCACTATTTACGGTTTCCATTTAAGAGGTCTTTTATGAAAAAAATCGTGCTTGCAGTC
>JANOLC010000232.1:0-4273 GCA_031419575.1 Burkholderiales bacterium
TCTCCATCAGGTCGAAGATCTCGTCGGCCTTGACCTCGCCAATGTCGTTCTTCGCCGCGCCGGCACGGAAGATCTGCCGTTGCTCGGCCATCTCCTCAGGCTTCTTCTTGCCCATCGCCCGGCGCAGCAGATCGGCGCCGCCCAGCGAGTAGCCACCCAGAATCTGAGCGGTCTGCATCACCTGCTCCTGGTAGACCATGATGCCGTAGGTCTCGCTCAGCATCTCGGCCACCAGCGGGTGCGGGTACTCCACCACCTCACGCCCATGTTTGCGTGCCACAAAGCTGGGGTTCAGGTCCATCGGGCCGGGGCGGTACAGCGCGTTGAGCGCAATCAAATCTTCCAGCCGCGTGGGCTTGGCATCACGCAACATGCCCTGCATACCGCGCGATTCAAACTGGAACACGGCTTCGGTTTTGCCCTCCTGAAACAGCTTGTAGGTGGGCACGTCATCGAGCGCAATGTTCTCGAACGCAAAGTTTTCCTGGCCCTTGTGCCGTGCCACGATGAAGTCTTTGGCGATCTCCAGAATGGTGAGCGTGGCCAACCCCAAGAAGTCAAACTTCACCAGGCCAATGGCCTCCACGTCGTCCTTGTCGAACTGACTGACAGCCGACCCACTGCCCGGCTGCTGGTACAGCGGGCAAAAGTCGGTCAGCTTGCCGGGTGCGATCAAAACGCCACCGGCGTGCATGCCCACGTTGCGGGTCATTCCTTCCAGCTTGCGGGCCAGTTCAAGCAGGGTTTTAACGTCTTCTTCTTTGGCTTCGCGCTCGGCCAGAATAGGTTCAGCTTCCGTCGCGTAGATATATTTGTCGTTCTTTTTGCCATCGGTGGGCGGCAATTGAAGCGTCACGTTGGTGCCCGGCTTGTTGGGAATGAGCTTGCTGATGCCGTCGCAAAAGGTGTAGCTCATGTCCAGCACACGGCCCACGTCGCGAATGGCTGCGCGCGCCGCCATGGTGCCAAAGGTCACGATCTGACTCACCGCGTCTTTGCCGTATTTGAGCTTGACATAATCAATGACTCTGTCGCGGTTGGCCTGGCAAAAGTCAATGTCGAAGTCGGGCATGGACACCCGCTCGGGGTTCAAAAACCGCTCGAACAGCAGGTTGTATTGAAGCGGGTCCAGGTCGGTGATCTTGAGCGAATAAGCCACCAGTGAGCCGGCACCGGAGCCGCGTCCTGGCCCCACCGGGCAACCATTCTTTTTGGCCCAGTTGATGAAGTCCCCCACAATCAGAAAGTAGCCGGGGAACCCCATCTTCAAGATGGTGTTGATCTCAAACTCCAACCGGGCCACATAGCGCGGCATTTCGGTGGCACGCTGTTCTGCGTTGGGGTAGAGGTGCGCCATGCGCTCTTTCAAACCCTCATGCGAGGCGTACCGAAAGTAATCGTCCGGCGACATACGCTGGCCGTTGACCTCGGGTGTGGGGAAGTCCGGCAACTGCGGCTTGCCCAATACCAGCGTCAAGTTGCAGCGTTTGGCAATTTCAAGGGAGTTGGTGATTGCGGAGGGAATGTCCGCAAACAGTGCCTGCATTTGCGCAGCAGTTTTGAAGTGCTGCTCCCGCGTGAACTTGCGCACCCGTCGCTGATTGCCCAGGATTTCACCGTCAGAAATGCACACCCGCGCCTCGTGGGCTTCGTAGTCGTCGGCCTCTGCAAACTGCATAGGATGGGTGGCGACCACGGGAAGCTTCAAGCGTGCGGCCAGTTGAACCGCAGCGACCACATGGGCCTCGTCATCCACACGGCCTGCGCGTTGCAACTCAATGTAAAAGCGATGCGGGAACAGGCTGGCCAATTGCAGTGCTGCCGCGCGCGCGCGCATCTCGTCACCCTGCACCAGCGCTTGCCCTACGGGACCCATTTGCGCGCCCGAGAGGGCAATCAAGCCGTCGCCCAGTTCCTTGAGCCAGGCCCACTTCAGAACTGGTAAGTTTTTAACGATGTTTTGGGTAAAGGCGCGCGCCAGCAGCTCCGACAAATTCAGGTAGCCGGGCTTGTTTTGCACCAGCAACACAATGCGCGACAGGCTGCCCGTCTCTTTGCCTAAACCCTCGACATAGACCTCGGCTCCGATGATGGGTTTGATGCCTTTGCCCCGGCCCTCTTTGTAGAACTTGATGGCCCCAAACAGATTACTCAGGTCGGTGATGGCCAAGGCAGGCTGGCCATCTTTGGCCGCGCTTTTGACGATCTCGTCGATGCGGTTGGTGCCGTCAACGACGGAGAATTCGGTGTGCAGGCGCAGGTGGATAAACATAGCCTGCATTGTAGTTTTCAGCGCTCCAAAAACAAAAACGCCCGGGTTTTAAACCGGGCGTTTTTTGGATTGAAAACTCGAAATGAGTCGATCAGCCGCGCAGCTTGGTCGCCACTTCAGTCACGCGCTTGCCGTAAGCAGCAGCGGTGTCCAAGTCGCCCTGGGGAATGGCGCTGGCGGGGTCGGTCGGGCCGACTTGGGCCATCACACCCGAGTTGGATCCAATGCGGTTGATGGTGCCGTCGTTCAGCGCAGGCTGGCCTACCCAGATCATGCCCTGCTGCATCGCCAGGGTGATGAAGTACTGGATGGTGGACAGCTTGTCGCCACTGGGGCTGGCAGAGCAGGTGAAACCACCGGCCACTTTGTCTTTCCAGGCGCTGGTGAACCACTTTTTGCTGGTGGCGTCGGCGAATTTCTTGAACTGCCAGCTGGCCATACCCATGTAAGTGGGGCTGCCCAAGATGATGGCGTCAGCCGCGTCCAGTGTGGCCCACTGGGCTTCGGTGAGGTCACCGTTGGCATCAATGGCGACCAGCTCGGCGCCTGCGCCCTGAGCCACAAAATCAGCCACGCGCTGGGTGTGGCCATAACCGGAGTGAAATACAACTGCTACTTTTGCCATTTTGGAAATCCTTGTTCAGTGATGGAGTGTTGAAGAAAAATGTGACCTGGCGCTCAGGTCTTTGCGGAGAAATACAAGTGAGAGATCATCGTGTCGGTGAATGCCGATTCGGTGAAATCAGGCGGTCAGGTCAAACACCAGCACTTCGGCATCTTTGCCGTCAGCCAGTCGCAATTGGTCTTCGCCTTCAATCAAGGCAGCGTCACCGGTGGTCAGCGTTTGGTCGTTCACCCGCAGCTCGCCACGCACCAGATGCACATACAACTTGCGATTTGAATTCAGCTTGAGCGCAGCCGTCTGGGCACCGTCAAATAGCCCCGCGTACAGACGGGCATCCGCATGGATCGTGACCGAGCCTTCTGATCCGTTGGGCGACGCCACCAAACGCAGAACGCCCTGCTTCTCGGTGTCCACAAACGTCTTTTGCTCGTAGCTGGCGGGAATGCCGGTGACGTTGGGCTGAATCCAGATTTGCAAAAAATGCGTGGTCTCATCGGGCGCGTGGTTGAACTCGCTGTGTTGCACGCCAGTGCCCGCGCTCATGCGTTGCACATCGCCCGGCGGGATGCCCTTGACATTGCCCATACTGTCTTGGTGCGCCAGGTTACCCGCCATCACATAGCTGATGATTTCCATGTCGCGGTGGCCGTGCGTACCAAAGCCGGTGCCCGGGGCAATGCGGTCTTCATTGATGACCCGTAGGTTGCCAAAACCCATGTATTTGGGATCGTGATAACCCGCAAAAGAGAAGCTGTGAAATGACTTGAGCCAACCATGGTCGGCGAAGCCTCGGTCTTGGGATTTGCGTAGAGTCAACATGGATTGAACTTTAGTCCCGCATCCGTACTTGGCAATGCATTAAGTTTGATGGCATTATTCGAATTATTTGAATTTAATGACTCAATCAATGCAAACCACCCAGCAAATTATCAAACAAGCTGTCAAAGAAACCGTCAAACAAACGGCCCGCGATGTGCTCACTCCTGAAGCCTTGGCGATGCTACAAGCGATTGCCGAATCCGGCAGCTTTGCCGCTGCTGCCCGCGCTCTGGGCCTGGTGCCCAGCGCCTTGACCTACCGCGTGCGGCAAATTGAAGATGCACTGGACGTGCTGCTGTACGACCGCAGTTCCCGCCAAGCCAAACTGACCGAAGCGGGGGCCGAGTTGCTGCGCGAAGGCGCCCGCTTGCTGGCTGAGATTGATGCCGTGGCCAACCGGGTCAAACGCGTGGCCACGGGCTGGGAGTCGCAACTGACCATTGCCGTGGACAGCATCATCTCCAAAATCACCTTGATGGAGCTGTGTGAGGCGTTTTTTGCGCTGAACCCGCCCACCCGTATCAAACTGCGCGACGAGGCGTTGAGCGGCACCCTGC
>JANOLC010000233.1:0-1718 GCA_031419575.1 Burkholderiales bacterium
CTGGGCGTGGGGGCTTACACCCAGGCTGTGCTGACCAATGCGGGGGTGCCTTTCCCCATTGCGCTCATTGGAGCGGGTACATTGGCTGCCGCCGTTGGGTTTGTGGTGGGCTTGCCCGCATTGCGCGTGAAGGGCATTTACCTGGGCATGGCCACGTTGTCGTTTGGCTTCATCGTGGAAGAGGTTCTGGCCCGCTGGGAATCCGTCACCGGGGGCAATGCCGGGCTGCACGTCAAGGCACCGCAGATGATGGGATGGAAGCTTGACACGGGCACCGAGTTTTACTTTTTGTGCCTGGTGGTGACCGTGCTGGCCACGCTGGGCATTGTGAATCTGCTGCGCGCACCCACAGGCCGAGCCTTCGTGGCGATTCGCGACTCCGAGGTGTCGGCCCAAAGCATGGGCATTCACCTGGCGCATTACAAAACGCTGTCGTTTGCCCTGTCAGCCGGGTTGGCGGGCCTTGCCGGTGCACTGTATGCCCACAAGTTGCAATTTATTTCACCCGATCAGTTCAACATCCTTCAATCGATTGACCTGCTGCTGATGATTGTGATTGGTGGCGTAGGCTCAGTGCATGGTGCATTTTTGGGTGCGATTTTTCTCATCACCATGCCGCAGGTGATTGCGCTGTTCAAGGACTATTTACCGCCCGTCCTTGGCCAGGCCCCGGGCTTGCAAGGGCTGATTTACGGCGTGGTGCTGGTGGCCTTTGTTTTGTTCGAGCCCATGGGCCTGTATGGACGCTGGTTGAAGGTGCGCACGTACCTGCAGCTCTTCCCGTTCTATCGCAAGGGCATGTTCAAGCGACAGAAATCATTCCAGAAATCGGACAGGCTGAAATGACCGACATCCTTCTTTCAGCCCAAAACCTCAGTGTGCGTTTCGGCGGCGTGCTGGCGGTCAACAACGTCAGCTTTGACGTGAAGCAGGGCGAGGTGTTCACCCTGATTGGTCCCAACGGTGCGGGCAAAACCACGGTGTTCAACCTGATCAGCCGCATCTACACGCCCACCACGGGCGAGATCATGTACCAGGGGCAAAAGCTCACCGACCAGCCTCCCCACAATATCGCATCGCTGGGCATTGCGCGCACGTTCCAGAACATTGAACTGTTCGAAAACGCCTCCGTGCTGCACAACCTGCTGATTGGCCGCCACACGCATCGCAAGACCGGCTTGTGGCAAGACCTGTTTTTCACCGGCACGGCCCGCGCGGCAGAGATCAAGGCGCGGCAAAAAGCCGAGGAAGTAATTGAGCTACTGGACCTGCAACACCACCGCGACTCGTATGTGCACGGCTTGCCTTATGGTGTGCGCAAGGTGGTTGAAATGGCACGGGCCCTGTGCACCGAGCCCAAGTTGCTGCTGCTCGACGAGCCCTCCAGTGGTTTGAACGTCGAAGAAACCGACGACATGGCATTCTGGATTGCCGACATCAAAAACGAGCTGGGCATTACCGTGTTGATGGTGGAGCATGACATGACCCTGGTCAGCAAAGTCTCTGACCGCGTGCTCGCCATGAACCAGGGTGAGGTACTCGCCATGGGCACACCGCGCGAGGTGCAAAGCGACCCCGGTGTGATCGAAGCCTATTTGGGCTCAGTGGACAATGTGTCGTCACTGCGCCGGGGAGTAGCAGCATGAGTGCCGCGCCTCCCGCAGTGAGCGACACGCCTGTACTCAAGCTGTTGAACGTCGAAAGTGCCTACGGCCCCA
>JANOLC010000234.1:0-5534 GCA_031419575.1 Burkholderiales bacterium
TGGGCTCGTTCTACCTCGACATTCTGAAAGACCGCCTATACACCACGGCGCCCAAATCGCTGGCGCGCCGCTCGGCGCAAACTGCCTTGTGGCAAATCACGCAAGCGATGCTGCGCTGGATGGCACCATTTCTGAGCTTTACGGCGGAAGAGGCCTGGGGCGTTTTGGGGGCTGCAGGCAAGGTGCCAGCGACCACAGCAGAGTCCATTTTCCTAGACACCTTTGTCAGCTTGGAAGCCCCTGATGAAGCACTGATGGGCAAGTGGAACCGCATTCGCGACATCCGCGATGCGGTCAACAAAGACATCGAAACTTTAAGGGCTGATGGCAAAGTGGGCTCGTCCCTGCAAGCCACAGTGAGCCTCACCGTCAACGCGCAAGACCACGCGCTGCTAGCCGGTTTGGGGGCAGATTTGAAGTTTGTGTTCATCACATCCGCTATTGATTTAGTAGCTGGAGATTCCCTGCTCATCGGGACTATCGCCTCAAACAGCATCAAATGCGAGCGCTGCTGGCACTACCGTGACGACATTGGCGTAGAACCCGCGCACCCCACGATTTGTGGCCGCTGCACCAGCAATTTGTACGGCAGCGGCGAAACCCGCGCGTTCGCGTAATGGCCCGGGTAACCCAGTTGGGCAGCAAGTCCGGTAACAAGTTTGGCAACAAGTCGTCGGGCGGCGGTTTGGCGGCCTGGCTGGGGCTGGCGCTGATTATTTTGATAGCCGACCAATTCACCAAGGTGCTTATCGTCGGCTACTACGCGTTGGGCGACAGCACCGTGGTGACGACATTTTTCAACCTGGTGCGAGTTCACAACACTGGAGCTGCCTTCTCGTTTCTGGCCTCAGCCGGGGGCTGGCAGCGTTGGTTTTTCACGGGCATCGGCTTGGTTGCGGCAGTCTTCATGCTATGGATGCTGAAGTCTCACCCGGGCCAAAAGCTGTTCTCGTTTGCCATTGCTTGCATTCTGGGCGGAGCCATTGGCAACGTGATTGATCGCATGGCGTATGGCTACGTGGTCGACTTTTTGGACTTTCACTGGGCCTGGCTGTCACCTGTTTTTGGCGGCGGCCACTTCCCCGCCTTTAACATTGCTGACAGTGCGATTAGTATTGGTGCTGCCTGCCTGATTCTGGATGAACTCCTCCGGGTCCGGCGCGGAAAATAATCGAAGAACAACCCAAAGAACCCCATTGACCCACCTGCTTAATCTTTTGGCGGCCATCGCCCTGCTGGTGTGGGGCACGCACTTGGTCCGCACCGGCATCTTGCGGGTATTTGGGGTCAACCTGCGCAACGTGCTGGCCAAGAGCGTCACCAATCGGGGAGCTGCGGTGTTGTCCGGCATTGGGGTCACGGCCCTGGTGCAATCGGGCACGGCTACCGCACTCATTGTCTCGGCCTTTGTGGGCCAGGGCCTGATGACGCTGCCCTCGGCATTGGCGGTGATGCTGGGGGCCGACATTGGAACCAGCCTGATGGCCGTGGTGTTCTCGCGTGACCTGTCTTGGCTGTCCCCCCTGTTTATCTTCATTGGTGTGGTGCTGTTCATCACGCGCCAATCCACCACCTTGGGGCGCATTGGGCGGGTGCTGATTGGTTTGGGGCTGATGCTACTGGCCTTGCGGCTGGTGACCCAGTCGGCCAATGTGCTGACGCAGGCGCCTGCTATCAAGGCGCTGCTGGGCACGCTGAGCAGTGACCTGCTGCTCGAAATTCTGGTGGGAGCAATGCTCGCAGTGACATGTTATTCCAGCCTGGCGATTGTTCTGCTTACCGCCACCCTGGCAGTGACCAACGTGGTGCCGATTGATGTGGCGCTGGGTCTGGTGCTGGGGGCCAATCTGGGCAGCGGTTTGCTGGCGGTGCTGACCACCCTGAGCGCCAACATCGAAACCCGCCAAGTGCCGCTGGGCAACCTGATTTTTAAAGTATTGGGGATTGCCATTGCTGCCCCTTTCGCGGGCCTGTGGCTGCGCCACCTGGGCCCGGTGATGGGCGACACCGCCACGCTGGTGGTGATGTTTCATCTGACCTTTAACCTCATCGTCGGCGTATTGTTCATAGGTATCACCCCGGTCGTGGCCCATTGGGTCGCGCGGATGTTGCCGGTGCCGGTCAAGACCACAGTAGCGGGCCGCCAACGCCATCTGGATCCGTCAGCGCTGGCCACGCCCACGCTGGCCATTTCATGCGCTGTGCGCGAGGCCATGCACCAGGCCGACGTGGTGGAGACCATGTTGCTGGGTGCCCTGCTCGTCATTAAAAACAACGACCAGCACATGGCCGCCAATCTGCGCAAGATGGACGACACAGTCGACGAGCTCTACTCCGACATCAAATACTACCTGACCAAAATTTCACGTGAAGCACTGGGCGAAAACGAGGCCCGCCGCTGGACCGACATCATCAGCTTCACCATCAACATGGAGCAGATTGGCGACATCATCGAGCGCGTGATTCAAGACATTGAGGACAAAAAAATCAAGCCGGGGCGCGAATTTTCAGACGCGGGCATGACCGAGATTTGCGAATTGCACACCCGCT
The DNA here is from genome assembly GCA_031419575.1 of Burkholderiales bacterium. Classification (GTDB taxonomy): domain Bacteria; phylum Pseudomonadota; class Gammaproteobacteria; order Burkholderiales; family Burkholderiaceae_C; genus JANYCG01. The sequence continues at coordinate 2,551 of JANOLC010000234.1, forward strand.
TGGTCAGCAATTTGCGTCTGGGAATGAGCGTGTTTTTAAACGGAAACTTGCGCGATGCCCAAAAACTGCTGGAAGAAAAAACCCGCTTTCGTGATCTGGAGCGCGAATACGCAGCCACCCACCTGGAGCGCCTGGCGGTCAACACCGTTCAGAGCATTGAGACCAGTTCCCTGCACTTGGATTTGATCAGCGACTTGAAGCGCATGAACTCCCACATTTGCTCTATAGCGTACCCGATTCTGGATTCAGCCGGGGCACTGGCGCCGAACCGGCTGCGCCAGACGGTGCTGGACAACACCGTCTGATGCCACTCACTGGGTCTGCGACTGACTCAGCGCGGCCACCAGAATCAGTGCGGCCTCCAGTGTGAACTCGTTGTTCTGCAGCCGGGCCACCAACGCTTGTTCGTCCAGCAGCTCAAACTGGGCCACTTCCCCATCTTGATTGACAGGCACCACACCGTCCGGCACGGTGGCTTGAAACCAGTCGGTGGACTCAACCAGATAGCCAATGCCCAAAGCCCGTGCATCGTCAAATTGCGGGCCTTCGTCGCCCGACGGCCGGGTAACGGTGATACGGCCACCGTAAGCCATGTCTCCCAGTGCCGCCAGGTGCAGGCCTGCTTCCTCCCAAGTCTCACGCTCCAACGCGGTCTGCACGCTGTCTTGGGCGGACACCATGCCGCCCATCAGCGTATCCCACAGACCGGGATCGTTAGACTTGCTTAAAGAGCGTTGCTGCACCCAATACCGGCCATCGGGCGAGCGCCCCACCAGGTGCACGGCCCGGGTGGCAATGCCCAACGCCCGCACGGCTCCGCGTTCAACTGTGCCCAGCGGCACCCCCTGCGCATTGGTGACGGCCAATTGCTCTCCCCGCCAATGGTGGGCCACGTGCCTGGCGGCGTGGTGCGTCATGTCGGTAGGGTTGGCCGGGGTGAGCGTCAGGCTGGCATCGCGCAGGGACAGGGCGATTTGATTCAGCACCTGACTCAGATCGCCGCTAATCTGCAAGAACAAAGCTTCATCGCCATCAATAGCTTGCTCCTTTTTATATAGCAAACTATTGATATTCAACGGGGACTTTATGGCAATTTCATCAAAAATTCCAGGGACCACACTCCCGACAAGCTCCCCAGCGGTCACCAGATCGATGCGTACGCGCAGCGGGGGAACGCTGGCGCGGGCGTTAAGGCCAGCCAGCCATTCCGGGTTGAACTGCGGTGCCACGCTCATTCGCCCCAACGCCAAGCGCCACTAGCTTTCAAGCGTTACAGCGTCAAAATCGTGCAGCCCGTGGTCTGGCGGGCTTCCAGTGCGCGGTGCGCGTCTTGCACACGCGCCAGCGGGAAGGTCTGGTCGATGCGAATCGTCACTTGCCCGCTGGTGACCACGGCAAACAGCTCATCCGCCATAGCCTGAGTGCTCTCGCGGGTGCTGATGTGGGTGAACAAGGTCTGACGCGTCACATACAAGGAGCCCTTGGCGCCCAGAATACCTGGCGCGAACGGGGGCGCCGCGCCGGATGCATTGCCAAAGCTGGCCATCAAACCAAAGGGCTGCAGGCAGTCCAGCGATTTGTCCCAGGTGTCTTTACCCACCGAGTCATAAACCACTTTGACGCCTTTGCCATTAGTGATTTCTTTCACGCGCACTAAGAAGTCTTCGGTGCTGTAGTTGATGACAAAGGCCGCGCCGTGCTCTTTGGCCAGCGCGCATTTCGCGTCCGACCCGGCTGTGCCAATCAGTTGCAAGCCCAACGCCTTGGCCCATTGGCAAGCGATCAGGCCCACGCCCCCGGCGGCCGCGTGAAACAGCACAAATTCACCGGCTTGCAGGCCACCCTGGGGCAGCGTGCGTTTGAGCAAATATTGCGCGGTCAAGCCCTTGAGCATCATGGCAGCACCGGTCTCAAACGAGATGGTGTCAGGCAACACGCACACGCACTTGGCCGGCATCACCCGCACCTCGCAGTAGCTGCCGGGTGGGTTGCTGGCGTAGGCTGCGCGGTCACCCACTTTGAGGTGGGTCACGCCCTCACCCACCGCCTCAATCACGCCCGAGGCTTCCATGCCGAGCTTGAGCGGCATGGGCAACTGGTACAGACCGCTGCGCTGGTACACGTCGATGAAGTTCAGGCCAATCGCCTTGTGGCGGATGCGGATCTCGCCAGGGCCAGGCTGGCCGACTTCTACATCGACGAGTTTGAGTTCTTCGGGGCCGCCGTTGCGGTCAATTTGGACTTGTTGGGTCATGAGGTTCTCCAGATGTTGGGGGTTGACTAGGAAGGCTCAGTAGGTACCCGGATAGGCCCCGCCATCCGCCAGGATGTTCTGCCCGTTAATGTAGGCGGCGTGCTGGCTGCATAAAAACGCGCAAATCTCGCCAAACTCCTCCAGCGTGCCAAACCGCTTGGCGGGAATGGCCTGCCTGCGGGCATCCGCCAGCGCTGCAACCGACTGGCCTGATTTTTTCGATGCGATTTCCAGCGAGGTTTTGATGCGGTCGGTGTCGAAAACGCCGGGCAGCAGGTTGTTGATGGTCACGCCCTGCGCGGCCAAAGCGGTACGGGCCACACCGGCCACAAAGCCAGTTAAACCGCTTCGCGCGCCGTTGGAAAGCCCCAGCACGTCGATGGGCGCCTTCACCGAGCTGGAGGTGATGTTCACAATGCGCCCGAAACCGCGCGCCGCCATGCCATCCACCGTGGCCTTGATCAGCTCGATAGGGGTGAGCATGTTGGCATCTATCGCTTTGATCCACGCATCGCGGCCCCAGTCCCGGAAATCACCGGGGGGCGGGCCACCCGCGTTGGTCACCACGATGTCAAAGTCTTTTCGCACGGCAAAAACGGCCGCCCGCCCCGCCTCGGTGGTGATATCTTGGGCAACAAATAGCACTGAAGTCCCTGCCGATTGGGCATAGTTAGCTATCATTTTTGAGGCTTCTGCCTGTAACAACTCGGCACCCCTTGCCACGATCAGC
>JANOLC010000235.1:0-2389 GCA_031419575.1 Burkholderiales bacterium
TTGACGTTGCGGCTTTGTTGCCTTTGCGCTCGCTCTCCCTGGCCTTGATGCGCGTCTTGGCTGCCATGGTGCTGTGCCTGAACCGATAGGACTCATTGCCTGTCTCTACGATGTGGCAATGGTGGGTGAGCCGATCCAGCAGGGCCGTAGTCATCTTGGCATCTCCAAACACTGCTGACCACTCCGAGAAGCTCAGGTTAGTGGTGATCACCACACTGGTGTGCTCGTACAGCTTGGAGAGCAGGTGAAACAGCAAAGCACCACCTGCCTGGCTGAAGGGCAAATACCCCAGCTCGTCAAGGATGACCAGATCCATGCGCATCAGTGCCAAAGCGATGCGCCCAGCTTTACCCTCACGCTTTTCCTTCTCCAATTCATTGACCAAATCGACGGTGGAATAAAACCGCACCCGTTTGCCTTTTGCGGCAATGCCAGCCACCCCGATAGCTGTGGCCAGATGTGTTTTACCGGTGCCAGGCCCCCCAATGAGCACGGCGTTTTGCGCCATATCAGTGAATGTCAGCGTGCTCAATTGGGTGACCAACTTCTGGTCCACCTTGGACGCCTCGAAGTCAAAGCCCGCTAGATCACGGTGCAGCGGAAACTTGGCTGCTTTCATCTGGTGGCGTACCGATGCAAAGGCCCGCTGTGCATGTTCGGCTTGCAGCAAGTGTTGGATCAACCACTGCGATGTCTGTATGCCCACATCGGCAGCTTTGCCCTCTTGTGTGGTCAGTTCATCCCATGCCCCGGCCATACCGTGCAGGCGTAGTTCTTTGAGCTCGGTGCTGATATCACGACGCATGATTGACCTCCACCATTGCATCGCTACGCAGGCTGTCATAGCGCCCCGTATTGGCCAGCGGTGCCTCCTTCAAATGCAAACTACTTTCAACCGATTCAGGCGTGGGCGCAGCATTCAGTCGCGCCAGTACGTTGATGACGTGTTCGGTACTGAGCACGCCGCACTCGATGACCAACTCAACGGCCACCAGCACCGCCTCCAGACCATGACTGGATACGCAGTTGAGCACCTGCGCCATGGTTTTATCGCCGCCATCATGGCGCATCAACCCCTGGCGCAAGCGTAAGAGCGGCGCTGGCATGTCGGCAAAAGGTGCACCGTTGCGTAAAGCACCAGGCTTGCGTTGTACCAGCGCGATGTAGTGCTGCCAGTCGTAACAGATGTGGCCCTCATTGGCCACACGCGCGTGGCTCGCCACAATGGCCTCATCGGTGGCAATCTCCACCCGACTGGGGTACAGCCGGGTGCTCACCTGCTTACCCGCCAGTTCACACGGCACCGAGTAGCGGTTCTTGGCCACCACCACCAAACAGGTGCTCGATACCTTGGCTGAGCGCTCGATATAGCCGTCAAATTCGGTGGGCATGGGCATCAGCTCGGTGCGCTCTTGCTCCAGCATTTCCATGACGCTGAACTGCTTGTATTCGGGGTGACGTATCTCGCCCCACAGGGCGCGGCAGCGTTCTCCCAGCCAGGCGTTGAGTGCCTCAAAGCTGCCCCATTTGCGGGTCTGCGCGTCGATCCAGATTCGCCTTCTGCTGTCTTGCACGTTCTTCTCGACAATCCCTTTCTCCCAGCCGCTGGCAACGTTACAAAAATCGGCATCAAACAGGTAGTGCGCGCACATGACGGCAAAGCGGGCGTTGACGGTTCGGCCTTTACCCTTTTTGACCTTGTCTACGGCGGTGCGCATGTTGTCGTAGATACCCCGACGGGCAACCCCGCCCAGGGCCGCAAATGAGCGGGTGTGGGCATCAAACAGCATCTCGTGGCCCTGGCTGGGGTAGGCCACCAGCCAGAACGCCCGACTCGCGCACAGCTTCATGTGGGAGACCTGCATGCGCCGGTAGATGCCGCCCACCACCATGCCTTCCTCGCTCCAGTCAAACTGGAAGGCATCGCCCAACTCGAACTTCAAGGGCACGAAGGCTTTGATGCCTTTGCCTTTATCGGCCCTCCAGGCGCGAATGTAGTCGGTGACTCGGCTGTAGCTGCCCACGTACCCGCTGGCTTTGATCTGCACAAACAGCGCACGAGCGCTGCGTCGATCTTGTTTGTTACGGCTGGCATCGGCTTTGAGGGCCTGCTCCAACTCGACCGCAAAACCCGCCAACTTGGCAAACTTCTTGGCCCGCACGTACTTGGGTACTTCAACTTCTTCTGGGGCTTGGAGCCATTTGTGAACCGTGTTGCGGGACAGTCCGGTACGCTTTGCAATTGAGCGCTCGCTCATCTTGTCGCGCACATGCATGCGTCTTATCTTGCCTAAAAGTTCCATGGTGATCACTCTGGTTTGCTCCTGCCTAAAAAGTAGGCAGAGCTAGTAAAACACCTGGCTCAGTTTTGAATCGGCACAGCCTCTAT